>JBAYGK010000046.1:0-9112 GCA_041666665.1 Minisyncoccota bacterium | reverse complement strand
CAATGTTCATAAAGAAACAAGGGGCGATTGATTGATAAAAGGCGACACATACCTTTTATTTTAGCAAATCACCCCTTGTTTTCTTTAGTTTTACGTGTGGAAAAGTGCAGGCACTTCAGCTTTGTTTGTGGAAAAAATAGAGATATCAAAAAACAGTTTGACGCAAGTTTCGCTCGCGGTTGTCGTTTCTTTTATCATTTTTGCATTGAGTTTTCTTTCTTTTGATTCCGAGGCGCGAATGATTACGCAAACGGAAGGACTATTGCTTCTCACCCTCGGATTTTTCTACTGGTTCTATCTTTATAAAATTACCGATATAGATGCGGAGCGTTTGGAAGATGAGAATATCGCCGACAATCAACTTTCATGGGTCAGATCCATTTTTCATTTGTTTGGCGTGATGTTTTTGGGTTTGATAGCTCTCTTGTTCGGAAGTGATATCGTGACAAAAAACGCCATCTTGCTTGCTCAATCGTTCGGTGTCTCAGAGTTCATTATAGCGGGAACGATTATTGCGGTCGGAACAACTCTTCCGGAATTGGTGACTTCCATACAAGCGGTACGGCAGAAACAGTTTGATCTCATGATTGGAAATATCGTTGGTTCAATTATTGTAAATACGCTTTTTATTTTGGGAATAAGCGGAGTTATTCGTCCATTAGCCATCGTTCAAGAATCCATCTCGTATTTATACATGAATAGTATCGCATCCATTCTTTTACTCGTCGGTTTCACGCTTTTTATTCCAAGAGAATTCAAACGCTGGCAATCAATGATGTTGTTTGCAACGTTAGCGATTTTTTTAATCTTTGTTTTTAATTTTTAAACGGGACCAACCTTAAAGGAATTATAATTTGATAAAAATACGGAGGACTACCCTCCGTATTTTATTACGACACGAGTTTTACGATTTTAACGGGTCTGACCCCATTAGTTCAACCAAGCCCTATTTTGTGCCAAGGGTTGCCTCGGCAGATCAAGGCAAATAACGATCGTGGCGAATTTTGCGGGCTTAACGGGCTTAATCTTATTCCCTATTAATTTTGCGGTCGCAAAATTAATAGGGAATGATAATTTAATAAAAAATACGGAGGACAACCTTCCGTATTTTTTTACGACACGAATTTTAGAAAAGAATCGCACTCATGCTGAATCTCTTCCGTAGAGTAGCCCGTCTATAAACTTTGCGGTCGCAAAGTTTATAGACGATTGATTTTGATGGATAATAAAATACAGAGGACCACCATCCGTATTTTATTGCGACACGAGTTTTACGGTTTTAACGGGTCTGATTCCTAACTGGCATGGTGAAAAGCCATTCTCCTTACAAAATATCACTATTGTTATACAAATAAGTTACTGCATTTGAATTATGAAAATGCACCAAATAGTTAACTACGGGAATAACTAAACCATCGCGCACGATTCTACCCCTAAAGGTACAATTCCGAACTATTTCAACATTTGTATTTTTAGAAATTACAGCTTTCGCTACTTCATCAATAAACTTTATATTTTCTTTTTCAGCACTCCCAATTATATAAAAATTTTCATATTTCTTTTGTATAGCTTTGTTTATTGATAAAACATAACTCTCAGAAAATCCACATTCGCGTAAATCTTTTGATGCGACAATGAAAATACGGCATCTCATATATCTCCCAAAAAAATCAAGATTTATAAGCTCTCCAATTTGTCTGTTTGAAAACTTTTCTAAAAAATCAGCAAGAGCTTTTATTTCTCTTTTTACTTCAATAGTCGGCTTATCCAAAAATATTTTTCTACCAAGATACCATAATTCTTGAATAAAAATTGGAAAAAATATTCCCGTCTTATCAATATTATTATATTGACGAAGATATTCTCTGAGCGAGTCGTTTTTTTCAAGTTCTGGAACAATATATTCGTTTTGAAACTGATCCGCTGCTGACTTATTTTCTTTAATTAAAATTTGTAGGGTCGAAAATAAATTTATTGAAGTTTTTTGATTTTCGGTAAGATGCCTTTCTGTTTTTTTTAGCAAAGATTCTGATGTAAAAAAATATGCCGCGTGAATTAAATTTTTCGTATTATTTTTACGATCGCGCATAATCAATATAGCCTGACCTTCTTCCAAAATAATTTCGTCTTCACCATCCTGCATTGCCCATCGCAAAGATACCCTCGGAAAATTTGCAGATGTATGCAATTCTAACGTTGAAACAAACATATTTATACGACTTTGTATAAATGTTTTTGTTGCAAGGTACTCAGCCTTTTTGAAAATCAGGCTTCCCCACTGGGCGATTAGGCTGATGCATTTTTCAAATTTTTCAGGATTTTTAAAAAATGAATACAATACAAGTATAACAATTCCCGCACCACTAATAAATCCAACAGTGAGATAGATAATCATGATCTTTATGAGTTAATTTTAGTTTCTCCGACAAGCAAGATAAAAGCTTTGATACATTCAGGTCTATCACACGTCAAAATAATTTTTTTATCTTTTGGCAATATAGAATACAAATTTTCTTTGGTAATAACTAAATCACAAAAATTACATTTAAGATTACCTTCGGAAAAGCTTTTTTCTATACCTAAATGAGTTAAAAGTTTTTCCAAATCTCTTTCGAGAACGGCATTTATTTCCTTGTTTTCTTTTTCCATAAAAATATTTCTTTAACCTATACCCTCTTCCATTCGACGACGACGTTCATCTAGGGTTTCTCCTTCAAACATCCAGTAAATTGTTCCTTGCACAGGATTAGAATATCCTAATAATTTTTGTGCCGACGGAGAAAGTCTTGTTACTTCTCCGTTTATTTCGATAAAACGATCATCAATAACTTTTGCTTTTATGTTTTCATCATTAACAAAAGAAAGTTCTGCACCGACTGGAATATGTACCATTTCAAAATTAAATTTTGAGCGTTTTGTTCGGGCTTGATTTAATGCTTGTTGATCTTCTTGTGTTTCAACAAAATCAGTTTTTGGAGTTACATTTTCAATTTCAGCTAATTTCAAAGCGGAAACAGCGCGATCTGGGGAAATTTCAAAAAATTCTCGACTCGAGCGAACACGGTGATCTAAAAATGCATCATGAAGTTGTCGCTCGACAAATTGAGCATCTTTTACAGTACACGCGTAATAACATTCAAAAGGAAGAGGGACACTTGTCGTATCAAGTGAACGAATGCGCTGTTCAAGATTTGTTGTCATTCCGATTTTAACATAACCGGGCATTGCTTCGTTGGTGAGAATATAAATTATATCGTTCATATATTTTTTATTTTGTTAAACTCTGGATTCCGGATCCTTGTCCGGAATGACGGGTGGGTTAGAATTTAGACATTTTGACATTAGACATTTTATTGGAAATTGGATATTGGAAATTTTTTTCGGTGTTCTTGTTAGCTTTCACCCCACCTCAATCCTCCCCTCTAAAGAGAGGGAGGAGGCACGACGACCGACAACAATAGACGGACGAAGTCCGACAATTTTATAAACAAACCAAACTTGCGATGCTATCCCCCTCGTACAGTTTCATAATCCTTACCCCCTGCGTTTGTCTTCCGAGCGATGGGACGGTTTTTAGTTCGGTTCTTATTACTTGGCTGTTTTTTGAAATGACGATGACTTCATCTTCTTCGCCGGAAACAACCTTTGCGCTAATGAGCGCGCCGGTTTTTTTGGTTACCTGCATGCATTTGATGCCCGAGCCGCCTCGTTTTTGGACTTTGTATTCTTTCATGGCGGTTTGTTTGCCGTAGCCGTTTTCCGATACCACCAAGAGCGTGGGTTTTTCGTACGTTTTTTTGACGATGTCGGCGCACACCAAAGTGTCGCCTTTTTTGAGCGTAATCGCTTTCACTCCCATTGCCACTCTGCCCATTTCTCTCGCATCGCTTTCTTTGAATCTGACCGACTGGCCATTAGCGGTTACCAAGACAACATCGTCGCCTTTTTCGGCGAACATGGTCGCCAAGAGTTCATCCCCCTCTTCCAATTTAATTGCAATCAAGCCCGATCGTCGCACATCTTTGAAGCTCTCGGAAGAAACTTTTTTCACGATTCCGTTTTTTGTAATCATGACGATAGAGCGTTCCTTGTCTTTGTTTTCTTTCTTCATTGCGAGAATGGAATTCACGTTTTCGCCTTGCGTGAGCGCGAGATAGTTCATGATGGACTTGCCTTTCGTCGCCCTCTTCCCTTCCGGAATTTCGTACATTTTCATCTGGTACGCTTTGCCCTTGTCGCTGAAGAAGAGCAAATCGCTGTGCGAATTGGTGGTGAGGAAACTCGTGATGAAATCTTCGTCTTTGGTATTGAGGTCAACCACGCCGACACCGCCGCGGCGCTGTTTGCGGTATTCGTCGGGATTGGTGCGCTTCACGTATCCGCCCTTGGTGAAGATGAGCATGGACTCTTCGTCGGGCACAAGGTCTTCGTCGGTGATGGTTTTCGGATCGCCTTTCACGATCTTCGTCCGGCGGTCATCGCCGAATTTTTCAACCACGGCGAGCATTTCGTCTTTGATGATCTTCATCATGCGCTTTACGCTTCCGAGAATTTCAAGGAGGTCTTTGATGAGGTCCTGAACAGCCTTGAGTTCGTCTTCAATTTTTTTGCGCTCCAGTCCGGCGAGTTTTTGAAGTTTCATTTCCAGAATCGCGGTTGCCTGCAAATCGGAGAATTTGAATTTTTTCATCAAATTTTCTTTCGCGGCGGGCGTGTCTTTGGACGCTTTGATGAGTTTGATGATTTCGTCAATGTGGTCAAGCGCTTTTTTGAGTCCGATCAAAATGTGTTCGCGCGCCTGCGCTTTGCGAAGCTCAAATTCGGTGCGGCGGCGGATGACTTCTTTCCGATGCTTGATGAATTCCGCGAGAACGGATTTGAGGGAAAGCGTTTGCGGGGTGCCGTCAACCAAAACAACCAAGTTCAGATGAAACATCGTTTCAAGTTCGGTGTGTTTGAAAAGATAGTTGAGCACTTTCTGCGGTTCAACGCCGGATTTGAGGTCAATCGCGATGCGGATGTCTCTGGTTGATTCGTCGCGGAGACCTTTGACGCCCTCCAATTTTTTCTCGTGCACCAATTCGGCGATGTGGACGATGAGCTCGGCTTTGTTCACGCGGTATGGAATGGAAGTGATGATAATCTGGAACATTCCGCCTTTCGTTTCAACGATCTCGGCTTCTCCGCGGCACAGTATTCCCCCGCGTCCCGATGCATACGTGTGGTGCATGTCTTTGCCTCCGTACACGCGCCCGCCCAAGGGAAAGTCCGGACCTTTCACGAATTCAAGCAGGTCTTCGGTCGTTGCGTCTTTGTTGTCTATAAGATGAATGCACGCGCTTACCACTTCGCCCAAGTTGTGAGGAGGGATGGACGTCGCCATGCCGACGGCGATGCCGAGCGTGCCGTTCAATAAAATATTCGGCACGGCGGCCGGAAGAACTTTCGGTTCTTTGCGCGTGCCGTCGTAGTTGGGATTCCAATCAACGGTATCTTTATCCAAATCATTCAAAAGCTGGCTGGACACGCGGGACATTTTCGCCTCGGTGTACCTCATGGCGGCGGCGCTGTCGCCGTCTATGGAACCGAAGTTTCCCTGCCCCATGACGAGCGGATAGCGATAACTGAATTCCTGCGCCATTTTCACCATGGCCTCATACACGGAAGAATCGCCGTGCGGGTGGTATTTTCCGAGCACGTCTCCCACGACGGCGGCGGACTTCCTGAATCGCGCGGAACTGGTCAGACCCATTTCATGCATGGCGTACAGAATGCGGCGATGAACCGGTTTCAATCCGTCGCGGACATCGGGCAGGGCGCGTTCGGTAATGACCGACATCGCGTAGTCAATGTACGAATTTTTCATTTCCGTACTGATGTTTATGACGCGGATGTTTTTGTCTTTTCCTTCGTCCTCTTTATTTACGATTTCTTCCTTGTTTTTTGGCATATAACGAATGATTATTGTTTATGTTGCGCGGTATTTTTTTTGTAAGACACGCTTGGCATACTAGTGCCGTTACAACTTAATTTGTTTCTCTGTTCGCAATAAAATATTGAGCGTAAAGTCATTTTTTTGCGACTCGGCATTGCACAATTTGAGTTGTAACGGTACTAGCATGATTTTATTAAAAACTTAAATTTTTTCCTTCGCCCGAAATTCAGATATTCGCATTTTCTTTCGCGGTTTCGGTGGTGGTGGCGGATGCGGTCGGTTCGGTCGTGGTTGCGTCGTTTGCTTTGATACTTTCGGTTGCGGCGGACATCATCGTTGTTTGGGTATCCGGTTTTGCCGCGGGCCGGGCGCTTTTCTTTTCGGTTTTCGGCGTGGTGGTCGCGGTGGTCGTCGTGGCGGCGGTTGAGGTCGGTTCGGTTGCGGTCGCCTGTGTGGAGGACGCGCTTTTGTCGGTGAGCGGCGGCATCGTCGCTTTTTTCGGCGATGACGTGGCGTTAAACAGAAAATCCAAACTTGATTTTGACGGGAAAGGTATCTCGCTCCACATTTTTGAAAATGACTCGGAAAATTCTTTTTGTATCACAAAAAACGGGCTCGGCGCGTTTGATTTCGCCTGTTTGGAAGCCACGACTTCTTTCACAGCGTGCCCGGGCAAAACAAAACTCATGGATACGATGACAAAAGTCAGTCCGCCGGACACAGAAAGTCCGATCAGGCGTTTGGTGTCCTCCGGATATGCTTTCACTTTTTCCAAATATTCCCAAAATTTCCTCATGCTTGTTTACAATTCCACGCAAAATTAAATGCCCCGTCCGTTTTTGTTCTCGTTATCGCTCGTTCCGCTATGAAATGACCGGCGAAAGCACGACGATTTCCCCATCCTTTCCTTCAAGGTCTTTTTTCTTCAACGTCAGTTTTTCAATCGGCTTTATCTCTTCGGAACCGGCTTCTTTCAAAAACGCTTTCAGATTTTTTTCTTTGTCGTCGCCGAAAGACATCGGGATGACGATTTTCGGTCCGATATCAATGCAAATTTTATATGCTTGCGCCGGAGTGAGAAGATCGGGTCCGCCGATGGATACAAAAAGAACGTCCACATCTTCAAGATGTTCCGTAACTGATGAAGCAAGTTCTTCGTCGGACAGCGCGCCAAGATGGCATATTCTCATTTCTTCAAGCGAAACCACGTACACAGTATTGATTCTCTCTTTTCCTTCGTAAAGAGATTTTGAAGGAAACCCTCCGATGGTGATGCCGTTTATCTCGTATTCGCCCGGGCCGTTTACGACGAACGGTTTTTTATCGCCGAAAGAAAGATTTTCCGCGCCGGAAAAATCTTTATGATTCAGGGAAATGAGTGCGACGTCGGACGCGAAACGCCCGCTTTTGTGTTTGGATTCTTTGCTGATGGGGTTCATTCCGACGACGACATCGCCGAATTGAAGTTTAACGAATTCCACCCCGTAATATGTTATAATCATGCCTCCCATTATATACGAAAAAGGCGGGGCTGACAACGATGGCGGACGAGGATTACCGATTACTGATTACTGATTAATAGAATGACGACAAAACAAAACCCCGTTCGCCTTTACAGACGAACGGGATGACTCGCGAATGTTATTCTTTTGCAAAATGAGCGGTCAGGAAATACGCGAGTGATTTAAAAAGAGCGGCGCATGCCACAAAGCTTAACAATTTGGCTAATGGTACCGCGGTCGGTGTTGCCGGTAATAAAAATATAACGAGCGCCGCAACAGCGATTGCGCCCGCAAATCCCAACATTCCCACTGCGGATTTTCTGCGTTCTGATTTTGATATATGATGTTCCATTTTTCCTCCGTCTTTAGGGGTAGATTGGCGTTCGCATGAAACCGAGAACAACCTGACACCAGAATATCATATTAGTAAACAAAAGTCAAGCACTCGTCCGCTTAGAAATTAGAAATTGAAAATTGGAAATTATTTTTTACCTTGTGCACCGTTAATAAACAATGGGTATTTCAACACGGAGAACACACTGTACATTTTGATATTTTTGAGTATACTTATCGGTATTGTCGCAAGATAGGCGATTTGTCTTCCTTTGCGATATTTTAAACGCATTCTTCGGGAGTAATCCTGTCGTTTTGAAAGAAGCGTCGGCTTGTTTGCAAAAGGCAGAGCCTCAAGAATACAATTATTATTATGACACAAACAGATGTTACGCCGGTTGAAACAGAAGAAATCGGCGAGGTTGCCGTGAAAGTGGTTCCGGCGAGCGAAGCGAAAAAACCGCAGAGTTCAAGCGAGAAATTAACGCTTGCATCTCCCGATACCGCTTCCGAAGTGATGGAGAAATATGCGGAGAAATTGCAAAAATTGCCGGAAGCCGGCGATGTTGTGGAAGGTCGCGTTATCGGCATTGAAAAAACGGAGCTTTATGTTGACTTGGCTCCATTCGGAACCGGCATCATTTACGGTCGCGAATTCATGAACGCCCGCGATATTATCAGAAAAATAAATATCGGAGATACCGTTACGGCGAAAGTCATTGAACGCGAAAATGAAGGCGGATATATGGAGTTGTCGCTCAAAGAAGCGCATCAGGCGATTGTGTGGAACGAAGCCGAAGACCTTTTGAAGAGCAAGACGGTCATCAAAGTTCCGGTAAAAGAAGCGAACAAAGGCGGACTCATCATTGAATGGAAAGGACTGCAGGGATTTCTCCCCGCTTCACAACTCGGCGCTGAACACTATCCGCGAGTTGAGGATGGCGACAAGGTGAAAATCATGGAAGAATTGAAGAAACTCGTCGGACAAAAGATTGCCGTATCCATTTTAATCGCCGTTCCCAAAGAAGGAAAACTTATCTTTACCGAAAAAGCGAACGACCAGAAAGAGCGGGAAGAGATCGTTGAAAAATATACGGTGGGTAATGAAGTTGAAGGAGAAATCACCGGTGTCGTTGATTTTGGAATTTTCGTAAAAATTGAAGACGGGCTGGAAGGACTCGTGCACATCTCGGAACTTGATTGGGGTCTGGTTGAAGATCCGCGCAAAATGTTCAAAGTCGGAGACAAGGTGCGCGCTAAAATCATTGAAATCACGAACGGAAAAATTTCCCTCTCCATCAAAGCTCTGAAAGCCAACCCGTGGATAAACGCAAAAGACGTT
>JBAYGK010000045.1:0-9149 GCA_041666665.1 Minisyncoccota bacterium | reverse complement strand
TAACAACAAACTCAAGAAAATCATGATCTAAATGCTTTTCCATATTACTGATTCTTATCTTTTCTTTTAAAAGGACGTGCGTCCTATTGTTAACGGATGGACAATTGCCGACCAAAACAATCGCCTATCCTTGACTATCCATTATACTCATATTTTGTTCCTTGTCAAGACAAAAAAGAACCCACCCCTGTGGATAGCTTTTTTGAGCATGTAAAACAAGGCTATGCCGCGACCGGAGCCTCTTTTCTGATGGGAGATTTCTTGGAGAGAACATTTATTTTCTTTCCCGAAATAACCTTTGCGGAAACAAGCAAATTATGAACGGTTCCCGACGGCTGTGCCCCGACTCCGATCCAATAGTTTACCCGGTCGCCCTTGATAACGGGTTCTCCGTGGCGGGCGTCATAAGACCCGAGGATCTCTTTGAACTTGTTGCTCCGCGTGGCATTTTTGGAATCGGTCAAGACAACCCGAAAAGACGGATCGTTCTTTCTGCCAACTCTCTGTAATCTAATTTTTAACATACGTGTTATGTTAGCATAAAGAATTTCAAAGTCAACCGGCGGCGAAGTTCATCAAGTTGTAAAGTTCATCAAGTTGTAAAGTAACGGCGTTTTTGTCGGACTTTATGAACTTGATAAACTTGATGAACTTTATAACTGGGTGTAGCACTTGATTTTTTTCAAGAAGTATGATACAATATTTTTGTAATCGTTATTTAACCATTAATTAACCAATAATAAAAAAAATATATGGGAGATTCACACAGAGATAATAGAGGAGGATTCGGAGGAGGAAAAGGCGGAAGAGACTTTGGAAACCGCGGAGGATTCGGGGGCGGCAGAGACGGAGGAAAACGCGATATGTTCCCCGCCACCTGCGCGAAGTGCGGAAGACCGTGCGAAGTGCCTTTTCGTCCGAACGGCGAAAAGCCCGTTTATTGCGGGGATTGTTTCAAAAATAAAGACGGTCTCCCGCGAAGAGAGGAAGGAAGGAATTTTGAAAAGCCTTCGTTTAACAGCCGTCCGGCTTTTCCGGAAAGCAGGGTTGTTGATCAACACCGAGAGGAATTCAGAGTTATCAACGATAAGCTTGACAAGATACTGAAAACGCTCGCAAAGGATGCACCCGCCCCCGTCCCGGCGCCAAAAGCGGATAAACCGGAGGTAAAAAAAGAAAAGGTGGCGGCGGCGATAGCGGTTGCGGTAGAAGCAAAAAAGCCCGCGCAGGTCAAGGAAGCCACAAAACCCAAAAAGGCGGAAAAGAAAGCCGCGGCGGGAAAAGGAAAGAAAAAATAAAAAAACCGAACAACGGAGAGAAAAAATAAAAAGATCGTTGCCGATGGCAACGGTCTTTTTATTTTTTATTTATCGTTCCGTTGCTCTATAGTTCCGTTGCTCATTTTGGCGATTGTCTTTTTTTCATTTTTTACGATATAATGCGCTATGTAATATCATCATTAACAAACTTCTCCTTATTCGTCATCCCGTGCCGCGACACGGGATCCACGTGTGTTTAACGGACGTGGATACCGGATCAAGTCCGGTATGACGACGAAGGGTAACTTTAGTGAGGGGTGGTTAATTGCAGATGGTATAACCGATCAAAAAAACATATACCCGAAGAGGACATGTTTTGTTTATCAAGTGACACATACGCATGGAATAACAATCATTTTTATGCCGCAAGAAAAACCCAATCTCAACAAAATATGGAACGCGGGAAAACTCTTTGAACCGAAACCTGAACCGGAACAACCGGCAAAACAGTCGGAGTCCGAACCCAACCCCTCCAACGTCAAACGCAAAAAGAGCGTCATCGGCGCTTTTATGGATAAACAGGAAGATCCGTTCAAACAAAAAGTGGAAGCGGTGTTGAAAGAGGTTGAAGAAACAAAACCCACCTCCGCCAACGCTGTGGCGGGCAAGGAGGAAAAACCAATCCCGCCTGATGCGGAAGTGATTGACGGAACGGGACAGGATGAAATTGGGAGAAATCTTTCCACGGGAAAAAGTATTCTCGTAAAAGGTGACGCGGGAAATTGGACTGGCTACTCCATGTCCGACGGCGAAATTCGTGTCAAAGGCAATGCAGCGAGTAAGACCGGCGACCATATGTCCGGCGGGGAGATTTATATAGGAGGCGACGCAGGATGGCGGACGGGTGACCATATGTCCGGCGGGGAGATTCATGTGGAAGGCGATGCAGGAAACGAAACCGGACATTCCATGTCCAGTGGGAAGATTCATGTGAAAGGCGCTGCGGGAAATTGGACCGGTCTCAACATGTTCGGCGGAACTCTCCGCGTTGATAGCGATGTTGAATCTTTTAACGAAACCGCCTTCTCCTCAAAAAATAAAGGAACTATCATCTGGAAAGGAGAAACGATATGGCAGGACGGGAAAAAAGTTGAACCCGGATGGACAAAACTTAACGTTGACGAAAAAATTGAAAAATAACATTTGCTTTCATGTCAGAAAAAAATCTCAACAAAATATGGAACGCGGGAAAACTCTTTGAACCGAAACCTGAACCGGAACAACCGGCAAAACAGTCGGAGTCCGAACCCAATCCCTCCAACGTCAAACGCAAAAAGAGCGTCATCGGCGCTTTTATGGATAAACAGGAAGATCCGTTCAAAGAGAAGGTGGAAGCGGTGTTGAAAGAGGTTGAAGAAACAAAACCCACCTCCGCCAACGCTGTGGCGGGCAAGGAAAAATCCGTTCCGTCCGACGTAGAAGTGATTATCGGAACAGGACAGGATAACATCGGAAAAAATCTTGCCGCAGGGAAAAGCATCCGCGTTCTGGGCGATGTGGGAGAACGGACCGGCAAATTCATGTCCGGCGGGGAGATTTATGTGGAGGGTGATGCGGGAAGTTGGACCGGACACTCCATGTCCGGCGGGGAGATTTATATAAAAGGCAATGCGGGAACAGGAGTCGGCAACTCCATGTCCGGCGGGGAGATTTGCATAGAAGGCGATACAAAAGACGGGACTGGTGCCTATATGTACGGCGGAGAAACCCATATCACAGGCAATGCGGGAGATTGGACCGGCAGTTCTATGTCCGACGGTACCCTCCGCATTGATGGCGATGTTGATTCTTTCAGCAGTTCTGCATTTCGTCCGTCAAACAAAGGAACCATCATCTGGAAAGGCGAAACAATTTGGAAAGATGGCAGTTTTACCGCCACGGGATTGAATATGCGTGTGAATCCTTTTGCCAAAAACAAAATTAAATTCAAAAACGAATAATGCCCCAAGAACTCAACAAAATATGGAACGCGGGAAAACTCTTTGCACCGAAGCCGGAATCGGAACAACCGGCAAAACAGTCGGAGTCCGAACCCAATCCCTCCAACATCAAACGCAAAAAGAGCGTCATCGGCGCTTTTATGGAAAACCGGGAAGATCCGTTTAAAGAGAAGGTGGAAAAGGTGTTGAAAGGGATTGAAGAAGTAAAACCCGAACCCGCGGAAAAAGCGCCGGACACGGAGAATCTGGAAAGCAACGGCATTGTCATTGTCGGCCCGCTTGAGGAAGAATTTGACCCGAAATTTTTCAGCGACGACAACAAGAGAGCAAAACTGCACGTTTGGGACAGTTTTAAAAACAACATAGCGGCATCGGCTCGCAATGTGAGCGAACAACCATCAACCGCTCTTTCTTCCTATACCCTAACCAAGGCGATGAACGATTCGGAAATTCGCGCGGAACTTCCGAAAAACCACGTATTCTCGCAAGACGACCTCTGGATGATTGCCGATCTTATAAAAAGCGACAAACTTCTTAATAACGGTTACGCTAATCTATTTTACGTGGAAGCGGGCGCTTCTGTCCTCGTTGTGTACGTGGGCCGGCATGGTTCCGACTGGTACGTCAGCGATTGGGGGCTTGGCGAGGGCGGTCAGTGGGGCGACGGGGATCGGGCGTTCTCTCGCAACGGTTGAAATTTTGAGACTTAGAAATTTGGCTCTTTGTCTCTTTGACACTTTGCGTTCCGTCGCCGGTACGGGGTTGCACCCCGTACCGAAACATTTGAGAGGTCATATTGATTTATGATAAACTGAAAAAAGTGCGAGATTTCAAACGTTTCGGTTCGGGGTACAACCCCGAACCGGCGGTAAGCTGTTTCAAACAATCTTTAATTTAAAAGCAAATGGCGGAGAAGAGAAGAATAAAAAGATTGTTGCCGTCGGCGCGATTTTTCCATTTTTTTATTGTTCCATTTTTCTATTTTTTCTTTCTTTCTGCTATAATGGAAAGCATATGATTCCAACATTGCCTCCTCCTCCGTCTTTTTCAATAACTCCGGCATCCATCTGGATATTGTTTGCCGTCGTCGCGATATTGTGGGCGGTCATGACCGGCGTTCTCAATTACCACTGGAAAGCATACAGCATCGGCAACAAGGCCGTGTTTATGAAATTTATCTATCTCGTCGGTTCATCATTCTTCCTTATTGTTATATTTTTATCCGCTCTCACTTTTTCACTCCAATGATAGACCTTGAACAAAACGAGCAAGTCTTGCTGACATCGCGAAGGCATTGGTTTACGCTTTTTGTCCGCCTTTTTCCCCTTCTCCTTTTCGCAATAGTTCCAATTGTCATCATTGCGGCGCTTCAGGTGCTGGGAAGTATCGCGGAAAACTCCCTTACGGCGGGAGGAAAAAATTTTTTTCCTTTAAGCGGAAGCATGCCCGCTCTCATAATTTTTCTTTTGTTCTCATGGTTGCTGTGCGTTTGGATCGGAGCGTTTATCATATGGACCGATTATTACTTGGATGTGCTGATCGTTACGGATCATCGCATCATCAATGTTGAGCAAAAAGCACTTTTTTCAAGAGAAATCGCTTCCCTCCACCTTGATAAAATACAGGATGTTACGATAGACATAAACGGAGTTCTCGCGACGTTTCTCATTTTCGGAGACCTGAGAATACAAACCGCAGGAGAGGTGGAGGAGTTCGTCATCCGCAATGTGAAAGATCCGACCACCATAAAAAATGTGATTTTGGAACAGCACGAAAAAGCCATGAAAAAATTGCGCGTGGTGCGGATAGAAAAGAACGACGATGTATAGGTATCCGGTATAAGTATAGGTATGCGACAATAAACAACCACATCGTCGCCAGTCCCCAGACTGGCCCATACGCCCCAGCGAGCCGTGCGAGCGATCAGCCAAATAGACAACAAAAAATAGTTTGCCTTAATCGGCAAACTATTTTTTGTTTTTGTTTCGCGCATTGAAACGCACGTTGCGTGCATCTCGCCCGTAAACAAACAGCGTCTCTTTTCTCAAATTTGAAGAAAAGAGAATTTTAATGAAGGTACTTCGTTCCGAATCCATTATACCTCGCGCAAAACCGCGAAATCAAGATTTTTTGTGGATAACAAAGAAAACGGTTTTTATATACACAAAAGTGTTTTTGTGTTATTCTATTGTAATGAAAAAAGAGAAAAAACAAAACCATTCCGAACACGCCGACCGACGCTCGGCGCCAAGGCAAGAAAAAAAGGAAGAACGAAGAAAATCCGCGGATATGAACAATGCCGGCAGTTTGTTTCCAAACGGTGAAAACCGAAGGCGGCCTGAAGCTCATTTTGTTGACGGCTCAATCACAATCACCGCCAAAGGGGTGGGTTATGTGCGCACGGACGATACCGACGACGAAGACATAGAGATTGGGCAAATGTTTTTGAATACCGCTTTGCACGGAGACCGCGTGAGGGTGTTTCTTCATCCGGAAAAAGCCGGCGAAAGACAAACCGGCGAAGTAACGGAGATTCTCGCCAGAAACAAAACAACCTTTATCGGGAAAATTGAAAGAAAAGGAAATCTTGTTTTTCTCGTTGCGGATGACCGGCATATGTATACCGATATTTTTATTCCGAACGAAAAGTCCATGGAAGCCGGCGATGGGCAGAAAGTTTTCGCGAAAATAACGGAATGGACGAATCCGAAGAAAAACCCCTCGGGCGAAGTTATAAAAATAATCGGAAATCCGGGCGAGCATGAAACGGAAATAGAAGCAATTGTTCTTGAAAAAGGTTTTGAAATCGGGTTTCCTTCCGATGTTCTTGCAAGCGCCGAAACGGTCAGCGGAAAAATCACCGGCGAAGAAATTGCAAAAAGAAAAGACATGAGAAATGTCGTAACTTTCACGATAGACCCTTTTGACGCGAAAGATTTTGACGATGCCATTTCTTTTGAAACTCTGCCGAACGGCGATTTTGAAATCGGCGTTCACATCGCCGATGTTTCGCATTTCGTCACTCCGGGTTCCGCTTTGGATAAAGAAGCGCGCCTTCGGGGAACTTCCGTATATCTTGTTGATCGCTGTATTCCGATGCTTCCCGAACACCTCTCAAACAATCTGTGCAGTTTGAAACCGAATGAGGATCGGCTCGCTTTTTCCGCTCTTTTCACCATAGACAAAAATGCGGGAGTCCTCGGACAGCATGTTGATGTAAAGCAACAATGGTTCGGAAAAACCGTGATTCATTCCGACCGGCGCTTTACCTATGAAGAGGCGCAGGAAGTTTTGGAAGCGAAATCCGCCGAATACGAAAAAGAACTTCTTGCCTTGAACGCCATCGCAAAAAATATGACGGAAGCGAGATATAAAGAAGGCGCGATCTCTTTTGAACAGGATGAAATCAAAATTCTTTTGGACGAGAAAGGCGTACCGGTTAAAATCATAAAAAAGACTCGGAAAGACGCGCATCGGCTCGTGGAAGAATTCATGTTGCTTGCAAACAAAAAAGTCGCGGAATACATCGCGCGAATCGGGAGGCAGGAAGAAAAACTTTTCGTTTATCGCATACACAACGAACCGGACAAAGAACGCATCCGGACGCTCTCCATATTCCTGAAAACTCTCGGTTTTGAATTGAAAGTGAATGAAGACGGCGGCGTTTCCACCAAAGATTTAAATGATATTTTGAACGCCACGGAAGGCGGCCCGTTCCATAACATCGTGCACACTTCGGCTCTCCGCACGATGTCAAAAGCGATTTATTCCACGAAGAATATCGGCCACTACGGCCTCGGTTTTGAACACTACACGCACTTCACTTCCCCGATACGGCGATATCCCGATATCCTCTCCCACCGATTGCTGTTCGCACACCTCAAACAGGAAACCATTCCCGATGAAGCGTGGCATGATTATGAAGCGATGCTCGTTTACGCCACAGAACGCGAGATCTTCGCAACCGAAGCGGAGCGGGCCTCCATCAAATGGAAACAGGTGGAGTACATGCAAAACAAAGTCGGACAAGAGTTTGAAGCAACAATTACCGGCGTTACCGAATGGGGCATCTACGTGGAAGAAAAAGAAACCCGATCGGAGGGGCTGATCCGCATGAGAGATCTTTCCGACGATTTCTACATTCTGGACGAAAAAAACTATTGCCTTATCGGAAAGCATAAAAAAAAGAAATACGCCTTGGGCGACGCAATGAAAGTAAAACTGTTGCGCGCAAACTTGGCGGAAAGACAATTGGACTTCGGCGCCGTTTAATAAAAGATACCAATATGCCCTTCGGCAAGCTCAGGGCAGGCGAATTGGTACAAATATACGAATGGCAACGAATACGAAAAACAATACCGGATATTTTTGATTGTCGGACGCCTGCCTCTGACACCGTCCGGAATGTTTGAATTATCTGAACTTTTATGAAAGACAAAAAAAATAAAAAGAATGCGCCGAAAGACGCGGCGATACCGCCACTCAAGGAAAAAGAAACCGTTTCCACAAAAATGACGCGATGGATAGGCACGCCTCTCTCCGTTTTGATTCATACGATATTTTTCGCCGGTGTTTTTGCCATGAAAGGTTTTGGCTATTCCGTTGAAGAAATACTGCTTATTCTGACCACGGCCGTATCGTTGGAGGCGATATATCTGGCGATATTCATTCAGATGACAATCAATCGTCAGGAAGAAAAATTGCACGAGGTGCGCGCCGACATTGAAGAGATTTCCGAAGATATTGAAGACATACAGGAAGACGTTGAAGATTTGGGCGAGGATTTTGAGGAAATTACCGAAGACATCGGGGCAATCCAAGAAGACGTGGAGGAACTCGGCGAAGATTTTGAAGAAATTACCGAAGACATGGAGGAGGATGAAAAGAAGGAGGAAGAATATCGTTCGGAAAGAAACAGGAATTTGCAAAAAATAGAAACAACACTGCAAACACTCATTAATGAGTTGGAAAAAATGAAGGAACACAAAATAGAAAAATAAGAAAATAGAATAATAGAATAATAGAAAGATTGTCGGCGTTGTAATTTTTCTATTTTCCTATTTTTATATTTTTCTATTCGTACTATCTTTCTATTTTTCTATTTTCCCGCGCCGTGATATAATTTATTCATTAGAAGTATAATTTTACACGCAATAAACATATGAAAAAAACTTTTCCGAAGGTTATTGCCGCGATGGCATTCTTCGCTCCGTCTTTCGCCTTTGCCGAAGGCGGTTCATTGAGCGCTCTCGTTCCGAAAATAGGCGATATCGTGAATCAACTCATACCCATTCTTTCTTCCGTGGTCGTGCTCGTGTTTTTTTACGGACTTATTAAATATGTTCTCTCCGCCGGAGACGACGATGCGAGCAAAAAAGCGAGGGGTTATATGATACGAGGGATACTGGGGATGTTTGTTCTGGTCACGATTTGGGGCATTATCGGATTCATGCAAAATACCATCGGCAATACGGAAGGTCCGACTGTGGTAAACCTGAAAATGCCGGACATAATAACGGGCGTAATCACAACGCCGTAACGCAAAAAAAACGCGTAACCGATACCATAAATAACAACAACAAAAACCCCATTTCGGGGGTTTTTGTAAACAACTCTTTTCCCGACTTCTGCCAACTTTAAAATCTTAAATTTCCAATGCCTCAACAAAGCCGTTTTTTAATGATTTCTTCTGTTTTTGTCATACTAACTGAACCTTTTTTGTTTTAAAAAAAATACCAAATATCTCATTTTCAAGTAAATTTTTGCAAGCATATCTCAAAATAATCTCTTTCCGTTTTCCTCCCCCCTCTCTTTAGAGGGTGAGGAATGGGTAGGGACCCGTTCCGTAAAACCTTCTTCAAATATTTTGTGAGGTGAGAGATGGGAAAGG
>JBAYGK010000044.1:0-9165 GCA_041666665.1 Minisyncoccota bacterium | reverse complement strand
TACGAGCCGACCATTCCTCCGGCGCCGGTAATCAAAACTTTTTCAAGATTAATGTTTTCGTTGTTCATGTGTTTGGAAAAACGCCGATTCTTTTTTACTGACCCTAACGGATGTTTCAAGCAATGATTCAACGGTTCCCGCGTCGTGCCAATCGCCTTTTACGATAAAAAACTCCATCGCTCCGGCATCCGCATATTGATTCACCGAATCGGATATCTCAAGTTCTCCGCGCAGAGACGGAGATAATTTTTTGATGAACGAAAAAATCCTATTGTCAAAGAAATACAAGCCGGTTTGCGCGTAATCCGACTTCGGTTTTTTCGGCTTCTCTTCAATTCTGACGATTTTTTTTCCCGTTTTGTCAAAAACGGGAACCCCGTAACGCTCCGGGTCTTTCACTTTTTTCAAAAAAATTCTCGCGCCGCCAGCAAAAGTTCCCGCCGATTTTGAAAAATCATCTTCAAAAATATTGTCGCCCAAAATAACGGCGATGTTTCCGTTGTCGGAAAAATCTTCCGCGTAAGAAAGGGCATCGGCGATGCCGGCGTTATTTTTGTCTTGAACCGCATAGGAAAGCTTCACCCCGCTTTCTTTGCCGGAGCCGAGAAAATTCATAAAGTGTCCGACATGTTCCCGCCCGCATACGATCATTATTTCGGAGATGCCGGCGCGGCGAAGAGTTTCTATCGGATAGGAAATCATCGGTCGGCGGTACACCGGCAAAAGATGTTTATTGGTAATAAGCGTCAACGGGCGTAGGCGCGTTCCAAGACCCCCCGCAAGTACGATTCCTTTCATATGATTATCTCTTATGTTACGCAAAATTTTTAAAAGCGATAAAAACTTCGGATTTTCCGTTATCTCGTATTTTTACCCAAACAATGTCCAAATCGCGCCGGTTTTTAAGAAAATGCGCAAGGCGAATTATTTTTATAAGCTCTTGGTTTTCAATTTATGAATATGCGGATTAAACGCTCCGGTTTTTTTTCTTATCGCATCAATCCATTTCTCGTGCGCCAAATACCACTCAATGGTTTCTTGAAACGTTTTTTCAAAGTCGTATTCCGGATGCCATCCGAGTTCCCGACGGATTTTTGAACTGTCAATCGCATATCTGCGGTCGTGTCCCGGACGGTCCGCCACGAATTCAAGCCATGAATCATCCCTCTTGAAATGAGCAAGAATCTTCCGTGCAATCGTTACATTATCAAGTTCCATATCGGCGCCGATATTGTACACCTCGCCCGGCCTTCCTTTCAAAAGACAAAGTTCCAATGCCCGGCAATGGTCCAGAACATATACCCAATCGCGGATATTTTTTCCGTCTCCGTACATCGGCAATGTTTTGTTTTCCAGCATTCGGGTAATCAAAAACGGAATCAATTTTTCCGGATATTGATACGGTCCGTAATTGTTTGAACAATGCGTTACCACGACCGGCGCTTTCCATGTGGAAAAATAGGAACGGCACAATAAATCGCCGCCCGCCTTGGTTGCCGCGTAAGGACAATTCGGCGCAAAAACATTTGTTTCCGAAAACCTTTTCTTTGAACCGAGCGGCAAACTTCCGAATACCTCATCGGTGCTCACTTGCACGTATTTAATGATTTTTTTTGATTGCCGCACCGATTCCAGAATATTGAAAACTCCTTCAACATTCGTGCGCACGAATGGAAGCGCGCCGACATGGATGCTTCGGTCCACGTGCGTTTCCGCGGCAAAATTGATGGCGAAATCGGGTTTATATTTTGAGAAGACGGCGGCTACTTGTTTTTGATTCGCAATATCTCCCTTTACAAAAAAATATCTTTTGTCTTTGCTGATATCTTTCAAATTTTCCAAATTTCCGGAATAAGCGAGCTTGTCAAAATTTACCGCCTTCGCTTTCGGATATTTTGATAAAATGAAATGAATGAAATTGGACCCGATAAACCCGGCTCCGCCGAAAACGATTATTTTTTTATTATTCAAATCCGCCGGCGTATTCATATGAACCATCATATATCATTGTATTTTACAATGCAAAAAAATTGACTTTCCGGCAAATTCTTTTGCTCTGCGTTTGCGCATTTCAATCGTTCCGTATTTTTGTTATAATCACCCCATGTCAATCTGGGTTGTGTTCATAGTTTTGGGAATATGGTGGTTTTCCAAGCAGTATCGCCATCATACGGCTGGGGCTCCAAAGAGCGCCGAGTTTTCGCCTGAAAAAAAAGAGGTCAGCGAAGATCACGCCCTTGAAATTCAGACAAAATTTGAAAATCAGTTGCGGGATGTGTGTTTGCCCAGCGCGATTGGGGGAAAAGAAATTTATATTTATAAAAACCTTATGAGCGTTTGGTACGCCCAATTGTCGGCCGAGAATCGCTATAATGACGCGATGACGCAAAAGCTGAGAACCGATTGGCTTGAGTACATGAACGCGCTCCGCGATAAAAGCACGCATTATTATCTTTCTTTGGAGTTGGCGGAAAAAGGGAAGGAGAATCTCTACCAAAACGACCACTTTAACGCGGCAAAAAAAGTCTTTGAAATAGAAGAAGCCTTTGCTTCGGCTGTCGGAAAAGATGCCGTTGATACACTTGCGCGCACTCGTGAAATGAAAGAATCATCATCATTCAGTCGCGAGGGAGAACTCATACCAGATGGTTTTGAAATAAACGCCGAAGGGAAACTTCAGCCAAAAAAGAAAACGGGAATAAAAAATTTTTTTCGCAAAAGATTTTCATAGTGGTATCTTTTTTTGTCCGAAACAGCCGGTGAGATGCCGGCTGTTTTGCGTTGCGGGCGCTTCTTGATAAATGTGAACAATTACGTATCACAAAAATCGGGTTGTCGTTTTTTGGCAATCGTTTGCAAAAACAAAGAGGATATAAAATTATGCAAATCCATGTTATTGCCGTGATAAAACATTTTACGGCGGAAAAAACAACAACGGAAATTATAAACAAAGCATTTGAAATCGGCGATGGGTGGAGTGATCATTCAGGGGAAATTGTTCAATCGTGGATAATGGAACACAAAAAAGAAGGGGAAGAGCTGGAACTGATAGCTCTTTCTCATGCGGTCATACCTCGTGATGAAAATTGCCATATTCCAAGACCGGGCATGCGGTAATGTATGACGGCAACAAAAATGCGGGGGCAACACCTGAAAATCATCGGTGGTACGATATCCTCGGCGTTTGGGCTGTGGGCGGCGTAATCGGACTTTGCAAACTTGTTTATCGGTTGAGTGTTTTGGAAGTTCGTTTCCTCGGGTGGCTCGGCGGTTTGTTGAGCCGGGAAAAATAGAAACCAAAAGGGTCGGAACTTCCGACCCTTTTTTATTTGGGGGCGTGGAAACAAACAGAAGCCTGTGATAAAACCCACCCCACCTCAATCCCCCCCCTCTGAAGAGGGGAGGAGGATGCGTGCCGTCGTCCGTATTCTTAAATCAGTAATCGGTAATCTGTAATCCTTGTTCGTTCGCCGTCCATCCCCCTTGACTATTTCCGTCACTTTGCTATTATGATTAACACCTCTATCGCGCTTAGGCGTATTTTTTTAATTGCGTTTCGCGAGATATATGGAAGTAATTTATTAATTATTAGCTTAAGTAATATTTATTAACGGTCAGGGTTAAGTTGATCACATCTTAAGAGCTTAACTTTGACCGGTAAATAATAAAAATAATACTATGGCAGCAGAAGAATTTAAGAGAGACAAACCACATGTGAATGTGGGAACGATCGGTCACGTTGACCACGGCAAGACCACTCTTACCGCGGCTATTCTCCATGTCTTGGACATGGCGGGGAAGACCGTTAAATTAAAAAGCGTTGATCAAATTGACTCCGCCCCGGAGGAAAAGGCGCGCGGTATTACGATTGCTCTTTCGCACAATGAGTATTCAACCGATGCGCGTCATTATGCGCACATTGACGCTCCCGGACACGCCGACTATATCAAGAACATGATTACCGGAGCCGCTCAGATGGACGGCGCCATTCTCGTGGTTGCCGCACCGGACGGGGCCATGCCTCAGACTCGCGAGCACATTCTGCTCGCCAGACAGGTCGGAGTGCCGAAAATGCTCGTATTTCTCAACAAATGCGATCTCGTTGACGATCCGGACTTGATAGATCTCGTTGAAGAGGAAATTCGCGAACTTTTGACCAAGCAAGGATTTGACGGCGCGAACGCCCCCATTATTCGCGGTTCAGCCACGAAAGCTCTTGAATCCAAATCTCTTGAGGATCCGGATGCAAAAGCCATTTTGAAACTTTGCGAAGCGCTTGATACCTACATTCCGGTTCCCGAGCGCCAGACCGACAAGCCGTTCCTGATGCCGGTTGAAGACATCTTCACCATTGAAGGACGCGGAACCGTCGCCACGGGAAGAATTGAAAGAGGAGTTATCAAAGTCGGAGAAGAAATTGAAATCGTTGGTTTGAAACCGACGATGAAAACGACCGTTACCGGAATTGAAATGTTCAACAAGTCTCTCCAAGAAGGTATGGCGGGAGACAACGCGGGGGTTCTTCTTCGCGGCATAAAGAAGGAAGACGTTACTCGCGGACAGGTGCTTGCGAAACCGGGTTCGGTTACTCCGCACACGGAATTTACCGGCGAAGTGTATATTCTCTCCAAAGAAGAAGGAGGACGCCACACCCCGTTCTTCACAGGCTACAAACCGCAGTTCTATATCCGCACAACCGATGTTACCGGAGAGGTGACCTTGGCCGAGGGAGTGGAAATGGTTATGCCGGGAGATACCGTTACGTTCAAAGTGAAACTTATCATGCCGGTCGCTCTTGAGGAGAAAATGAGATTCGCGGTTCGCGAAGGAGGACGAACGGTCGGATCCGGCGTTGTCACCAAGATTGTCGCGTAATAAAAAGTCAGTAGACAGTAGATGGTAGATAGTAGTCAAACGACTACCGGCTACTATACTACTAACTACTTACTACCAACTAACAAGATGCCTACAAAAACCACAACAACAAAAACTCCGGTAAAGACGGTGAAAGCAACCGCGAAACCGGCGGCGGCGAAAGTGCCCAAAGCGGCGGCTGTTCCGAAAGCGTCGGCAAAACCGAAGACCGAAGAATTTCAGAAGCTCCGCATTCGCGTCCGCGCGTATGAGCACAAGATTCTTGACGCTTCCGTCAAACAGATTATTGATACGGCGTTGCGTTATGATGCCAAGGTAATCGGTCCCGTGCCCTTGCCGGCTGAAATCAAAAAATATACCGTCAACCGTTCAACGTTCGTTCACAAAGATGCCAGAGAGCAATTTGAAATGCGAACGCACAAACGCTTGATTGATATTGTGAATCCGAACGCGAAAGTGATTGAGGCTCTTACGAATCTCTCGCTTCCGTCGGGAGTCAACATTGATGTCAAAATGATTTAGAAAATTCCAAAGGGAATTTGCAAAAAACACCCGCGCTTTTTGTGCGGGTGTTTTTTGCGTAATTTTTTCAAATTTTGACTTTTTATTTGAAAATGGTATATTCTGATTATGAACACCATTACTATACCGAGAAAGGAATACCAAGAACTTGTGGAAACGCGGATGCGGTATGATTTTTTGCGCAGTGCGATGGATTCCGATATTTTTTCTCCTCCGCCGACCAAAAGCGCCGGTACTGTTATAAAAGGTTTCAAAGCGACCGGAAAATACAATGCGAAATTTTTGGAGAGTTTGAAAAAAGGACTTTCCCGTTCTTCTTATTTTAAATCATGATTATTCTCCCTCTTGTTACGGAACTCTCGGAATATTTGCGCGCAAGGAAACTTCTCAAAAAATTTGAAAAGCAGAAAATTTTGTTTGAACAAAATCCGTTTTATCCGGGGTTGAATACGGAACTTTTAGAACCGAGAGAAATGAAATTATGGAGTTTTCGGCTTGATAAAAAGTATCGGGTTATTTTTATTTTTCACGACTCAAACACGGTTGAGATTGTAGATATAAATAACCACTATAAATAAAAAAAGCGGATACGTTTATTCGTACCCGCCTTAACGATTATTTCATCGCTCCGTACTTGCGGAGTTCTTTTTGAGTTTCGGGGAGAAGTTCCGGCAAATATTTTTCACAATTTGCAAAAATTTCCGGACCGGTGTTTTCTTCGTATCTTTCGCCCCAGAGGGAGAAAGCGTGCGCATTTTTTCCCAATACGTTAAGAGCAAAAAATCTCCACTGCACCGCCCCGTTTTTTACCGATCCGTCCTCGGACACCGTCGGTTTTTCTCTCGTTCGTATCGCCACTCCGGTTTGGTTTTCGCCTTCGGGTCGGCGAATCAAGACGTAGCATTCATCGCCCCTTGTGAAAGCGGAAACAATTCCATCTTCGCGGATTTCTTCGGTCCATATTTCATTTTCCGCCGGAACAAATTCCGATTCGTCTTGAGAGCGAGCGAACCCCGTCGTCAATGAAATGATAACGGCAAAAAGCAATCCGTAAAAAAACTTTTTCATTTTGCGCACCTTTTGGTTGTTGTTCTTTCTAAGGGATAGAATACAGCAAATAGGTATTTTTGCCAAATTTGACAGCAAATATCGTTCTGTTATCATCATAATCAGATTGCCGTGGCGTTGGCGGGTTTTCCGCAAACGCTTGAACGGCAACGAGAACCTTGAAAGCCCCGCCTCTCCTATGGCGCGGCGATGGAGAAAAGCCATGAAAGAAGTATCACGTGGTCAAGCCCTGCAAGTATCCGCCAGATTGGCAACCCAGGTTAAATGGGAAGAGATTAACGGCGAAAAACTTCAATCCGAAGTAATCAATCTTTCACCGGAAGAATTCGGCAGACGATTTACGAATTTTTTGAAAAACAGCGCGCAATACCCGAACGTAAAAAGTCCGAACATTTTTACCGTTACGTCAAACGGCGTACCGTATGGCGAAGTACCGAAATACCTTGAAGGAAAAGGATATGTTTTGGATCAACCGACCAAGTATTTTTTTGAAAGATTGTCTTCTCCGATAGACGCTTTCGGGACTCTGCCGACCGCAGGGGTAACCGTCGGAGTAACCTATCTTTTGGGGATTATTTTCGGCGGCGAGTTTAGCGACGACGAACGAACCATCGCGAATGTTCAAAGGGAAGCGCTTCGGCGCGGGTGGCGCAAAGCTCCGGTTGAAACAGTGTCTCTTGCCCGATTAAAATTTCGGCACGGCAAACTGGACGAACTTCGGATTCCAATGCTTTGGATCATGCACGAACCGATACTTAATGGAACCGGATTTGATGCGTTGATTCTCGGCGGCGATAAATACGGCGGTTTGTATCGCGGCTATGCTGTTCCGCATCCGGATCAAAAATTGCACAGAATCAATAATTTCGCATTTCTCGTCCCGCAATTCGGTGAATGAGAAGATAACGCGACAATATTGTAAATTTCACCCGCTTCGGTTTTGCCGAAGCGGGTTTTTGCGGTATTCGGGTCAATTACCCCTATTTGACCCGATTGGTTTTTATTGTCGTCCTCTCCACCTCTTTAGAGGGGGAGATTGAGAGGGGGTGTTGTTTGGAACGGCGGTGAGTAAAAGCACCTCTCCCCATTTCTCCCCTTTTGAAAGGGGGAGGAGGCACAAAACCAAAAACTCGTCCGTTTGTCGTCCCTTTTCCTTATACCAGCCCCATATACTTTTTCGTTTGACGTCATCGCCTATTTCTGCTAGGATTAAAGCCAAACCTAGATAGGGCTTTTTTTATTGCCTTGCGCGGTTGTTTTTCAGAGCTAATTGGGACCAATGACGATTCCGCGCATTAAACGGCACGGCGTGAAAGTCCCCGGAACATTATGAAATATATACTGGGAGAAAAGCTGGCAATGACGCAGATCTTCACAGAAGACGGCGTTGTGCACCCGGTTACCGCTGTCCAGTCGGGGCAGATGACCGTTGTTCAAATAAAGAACAAAAAGAAAGACGGTTATGACGCTATCCAATACGGATTCGGCGTACGTAACGAAAAGAATATCAATAAAGCGCAGATTGGCCACGCAAAAACGCTTGGCAATTTTCGGTATTATCGCGAAGAACGATTACCGAAAGAGGCGAGCGTAAATGCCGGAGATACGTTCGGTGTTGAAGTGCTGAAAGAAGGCGATATCGTGGAAGTTTCCGCGATTTCAAAAGGAAAGGGCTTTCAGGGTGTGGTAAAACGGCACATGTTTGAAGGAGGACGCCGATCGCACGGACAAAAACACTCGGAGCGCGAGGCGGGTTCCATCGGAGGAGGCGGACGCAAGGGAGGCAGGGTTGCCAAAGGAATGAGAATGCCGGGAAGAATGGGAAGCGACAGAGTTACGGTGAAAAATTTAAAAATCGTTGCGGTTGACCCCGAGACAAAGCAAATCTTTGTTTCCGGCGCGATACCGGGTCGCAGAGGAACACTTATTGAAATTAAAGCTCGGTAAAAAAGCATGCGCGCGGTCGCGCAAGGGAAAGTATGAAAACCGTAGGTTTTCATCAGTTACCCAGCGAGCCGCGCGAGCGATAAATATATGAATGCTAAAATATACAATCAAACGGGAAAAAGCGTGGGAACCGTTCAATTGCCTGAGCGCGCGTTCGGCGCGAAATGGAACGGCGACTTGGTGCATCAGGTGCTCATGTCGGAAGGAGGGAATGCGCGAAATACCATCGCTCATGCCAAAGGACGCGGCGAAGTTCGCGGAGGAGGAAGAAAACCGTGGAAACAGAAAGGCACGGGACGCGCGCGACACGGAAGCACGCGCTCGCCGATTTGGATCGGAGGAGGAGTGACGCACGGTCCGCTCACCGAGAAAGATTATACGAGAAAAATCAACCGCAAAATGAAAGCGGCCGCGCTCTTTGCGATACTTTCCGAAAAGCTCAAAGCCGGCGAGATTATTTTTGTTGACGAAATAAAAGCGAAAGAAATAAAGACGAAAGAAGCGAAAGAAATTTTGAAATCCTTCGCGACCATTTCGGGATGCGCCGACATCGCGACCAAGCGGAAAAATGCCGCCTTTATCGCGCTCGGAAAGAAAGACAAAGAGGCGGAAAGGATTTTCGGAAACATTAAAAGCGTTGTTATTGGAGAATGGCGGAACATTACGCCTTCCGATTTGTTGAAATACAAATATGTCGTTGTATCTCATCCGGAAGAGAGCGTGAAATTCGTCGCTTCAAAAATGAAATAATAT
>JBAYGK010000043.1:0-9174 GCA_041666665.1 Minisyncoccota bacterium | reverse complement strand
TCCGATGAAGGAGTGATGGGATAGCCGCCGAAAAAAACGCATCCGGCGTCTTCCGCGGCCAATGCGACAAGTTCATTGCCGCTTGCTTTAAGCTTTCTCATTTTCTCCCTCCTTTTTCGGAAGCGGTTGTTCTTTGTTTTCTGAAATTTTCGCCAGTCGTTCCTGTGCTTCTTTTGAACGCTTCGGAAAAACGCGATCTTTCTTTTTCGCCACAAAGATGGCGAAGTCCGGGCAAACATTATCGCAATCGGAGCAACCGGTACAACGGTCGGGACGATCTATGAAGATCGTCTGACCGTATATGGATTCCGGATCGGGTTGTATAACCAGAATTTTTTCAATGCAAACCGGGACGCATTTCCCGCACATTTTGCACCGTTCTTTCATTATCCAAACACGCTCTTTTTGCTCGGTTTTTTGAGTTTCGCTCATTTTCACACCTCGCTGTCAAAATACCTGCTTCTAATTAACAATAATACACAGGCTGTGAAATTTGTCAAAAAAACAGCCCCGAGTTGCTCGGGGCTGGGTGTTTGTGTTTTAACGCAAAAGAACAATCATCCTTCGTCTGAGGCGTAATCAACCATTGCATCCAGCAAATGTTTTTGCGTGAAGGCGATGACATCGTCGTCGTTCATGAAGAGCGTTTGTTTTCCCGCGACATCGCGTCCGTTCTTTTTGATTTCCAGCATTCCCATGAGGAGATCTTCGCTGACCATGACAAAAGTCATTTCTTTGGCGTAATCAATATTGCAGAGGCGCGCGGATCCTTTTTTGGATATATGCGGGCTTCGCAGTATCGTTTGATCTTCCGACATGATGGGGCGTACGAAAATCGGGAACGGTCCCCACGGGTTCTTCATTTCCTTGATGTACTCGCAAGGATACGGCCGTATGGCGGGCGTTCCTTGTTTTCCCTCGGGATGAAGTTCAATGCGCGCATCAAGGGCAACAATATTTTCCGGCGATACGAAAAGCGGGTTGATATCGCATTCCGAAATTTCCGGATAATCGGTTACGAGCCGTGAAAGATTTACCAAAATTTCGGCAAGTTTCTTTATATCGGCTGGTTTTTTCCCGCGCGCTCCTTTTTTAAGAGCTTTCCATATCTTTGTCTCTTCCATAACGCGCATGGCCGAACGGCTGTTGAACGGAGGAATGCCGATTGATTTATCTTTCAAAATTTCAACCAGTATGCCACCCAAGCCGAACATAACGGTCGGTCCCCATTGCGGGTCGGTGGCGGATCCGAGAATAATTTCGTATCCGTCGGACAATTTCACCATCGGAGAAACGGTAACGCCTTGGAAATGTTCCGCGCCGACTTTTTTCGTGACTTCCTCTTTCATTTCGCGGAAAGCCGCATACACTTCTTCTCTGCTTGCAAGGTTGAGCTTTACTCCGCCGACATCGGTTTTGTGGCTGATGGTTTTGGAGTGAAGCTTTAGAGCTACGGGGATGTTTTCAAAGCCGAACGTCTTATAGAAAGCGGCTTGATTCTCCGTTTCCGCCAAATGAAGACTGATGGTCGGAATATCATAGAACGAAAAAATATGCATCGCTTCAAACGTTGTCAGCGTCGTTCTTCCTTCCGCTTTAACTTCCGCGAGAATTTTTTTCACTTCATCGCGGCGGGAAGGGAAGGGTATCCGTTTCGGCGCCGCGTTCAATTCTTTCGCGAGTTGTTTTCCTTCCACCAAGAATTGTATGGCGCGAACGGCTTGATCGGGATCGTTGATGTTCGGAATATCGGCATCGCGCAAAATATCGCGCGCCGCTTTCATTATTCCGTCGCCAAGTTTCCAGTCGTCTCCGCCGATAAAACTTGCAACCACCGGTTTTTTATTTCCGACTTTGCGCACGGTGTCAACGATAGCTTGCGCCACATGATCGGGACGGACGGTAATGATTGCCGCCAAAGTGATGTGCAGAATATGAACTTCCGGAGCTTCCAATAAAATTTGCGTTGCTGTGGCATACTCCTTTGCGCCGACGCCGCCGGTCATATCAATCGGGTTGCCGTGACTCCAAATGGGAGGAAGCACCGCGTTTAGTTTCCCCATCGTTTCAGGAGAAAGAGTCGCGAGTTTTCCGCCGGCTTCCGCGAATGCGTCGGTGGCGATAACTCCGGGACCTCCGGCGTGCGAGAGAAGCGCCACGCTTTCTTGGTTTCCTTTGAGCTTTATCTTGTCCGCCAAAAGCATGGTATTGTAGAAATCCGCGATGGAATCCACTCTCGGAATCCCCGCACGTTTCATCGCCGCTTCAAAAACATCATCCGAACCGACGAGCGAACCCGTATGGGACTTCGCCGCCGCTCCGGCCGCTTCCGTTTTTCCCGGTTTGATTACCGCTATGAATTTTCCCGCATCGCGAACCATTTTTACCGCGCTCATAAAATCGCGCGCGTCGTTTACCGTCTCCATATACATGAGAACGCTTTCGGTAAGCGGATCGGTTGCCGCAAAGGCAAGCAGATCATTCATGTTGATATCCGAACCGGAACCGATACTGACAAGACGGCTGAAACCAAAGTGTTGTGTGAACGCTTGGCACGCCACCGGCGCGGCCATTCCCCCGCTTTGCGAGAAGAAAGCCACTTTGCCTTTCGGCGGCGGGGAACAAACGAATGTCGCGTTGAAACCATTGTGAGGAGAGATCGTACCAAGGCAATTTGTGCCGTTCAGCCGAATTCCTTTCAGCGCTTCAATTATTTTTCGTTCGCGTTCTTTGCCTTCTTCCCCGGCTTCAGAGAAACCGGCGGTGGGCATGACAATCGCCTCAACGCCTTTTTGATGGCATTGCTCAATCGTTTTCAAGATGGACTCATAATGCGCCGCGCCGATGGTAATAACGACGCAGTCAATTTTTTCAGGCAGTTCTTTGTCCAAGAGATCGGGATAGGCTTTTACTCCGAGAACGGTCGCCCGTTTCTGGTTGATCGGATAGACTTTTGTGCCGGGATTTGCTTTTTCATACGCAAGCAAGTTTTCAAACATGCCGCGCGTAACCGCGGGAACTCCGGGGGCGTTTTCCGATTCGGATGCGCCGACGTGAGCGACAATTTTCGGATTGAACAGAGCGTCAAGACCTTTGGTATTTATACCTTTTTGGGACATCATTTGCCTCCTTGTTTCTTCGCCTGCCATAGCCCTTCGGTAAACTCAGGGCGAAGGCGGGTTTATGTTGTTGTCAAAATATCCGAGATTATACTATAACTAAAACGGTAATATGTCAAGAAAAAGATAATGTAAAAAATAGGGAATTTCTTACTTTGTTTTTTATAAAAATTTCTAATATCCAATTTCCAATTTCTAATAAAAATCCAAATGTCAAAAATCGACTTTAGACATTTTTGCATTAGACATTTTATTGGAAATTAGGAATTAGAAATTTGAAATTAAAAATCGTGTCTTTTCATTAAGCATTATACAAGAAAAAACCCGCTGATTTTCATCAGCGGGTTGTTTTGAGATTATATTACGTTATCGGTTTAAACTCATCGGCTTTCGGCCATGGCCATTTTCCTTTCAGGTATTGGTCAATGGTGCGGGCCGCGATTTTGCCGTCGCCCATCGCGAGGATCACTGTCGCGCCGCCGCGAGCGGTATCGCCGCCGGACCAAACGCGGGGAATGGAAGTTCTTCCGTATTCGTCAACGCGGAGGTTGCCGATTCTGCCGGATTGAATTTCCGGCAAAGCGCTTTGTATCACCGTGTTCGGTTTTTGTCCGATGGCGGTAATGACGAGTTCCGCCGGAATAATGAACGGCGGAGCATGGCTTGGTATCGGTTTGCGTCTTCCATCGGGACCGCATTCTCCGAGAATGTTTCTTTGGCACAGAACGCCGGACACTTTTCCGTCTTCATGAAGAATTTCCATCGGAGCGATAAGCTCTTCCAGTTTCACTCCTTCTTCAAGCGCGTGCTCAATTTCCGCTTTTCGCGCGGGCATTTCCTCGCGCGTGCGACGGTACGCGATGGTAACCTTCGCATCGCCGTATTTTTTCAATCCGACGCGAAGAGATGTTCGCGAGGCGTCCATCGCCACGTTTCCTCCGCCAAAAACGACGACGTTTTTGAAATCGGGAATGTGCGTTTCGTAGGACGGATCAAAACCGTGCATCAGATTGACGCGAGTCAGCCATTCGTTGGCGGTCATACTTCCTGGGCGATCTTGCCCCGGAATTCCGAGCGTGGTCGGTTCGCCGGCTCCGGTTGCAAAGAACACGGCATCGTAGTCCGCCAAAAGTTCGGGAATGGTCTTTGCGCCGATGAAGGCGTCGGTAACCACTTCTATTCCGCCAAAGGAGAGGATATATTCCACTTCGTTTTTCACGATTGCTTTCGGTAAACGGAATTCGGGAATACCGTACACGAGTACGCCGCCGGGATGGTGGAACGCTTCAAAAATGTGAACTTGATGTCCATACATCCGCAAGTATGCCGCGGCGGTAAGTCCGGCGGGGCCGGAACCGACGACCGCAACGCATTTGCCGGAATAAGGCAAAAGTGTCGGAACTTTCGGTCCGCCATGATCTCTTTCCCATTCCCACAATTCACGTTCAATCATTCCGATGGCGATTGGTTCGCCTTTTTTGCCGAGAGAGCAACCCAGTTCGCACTGCATGTTTTGAGGGCACACAAGACCGGTTATGCCGAAGAGAAGGTTGTTTTGCCGATACATATCCACGGCTTTTTGGAACCAGCCTTTTTCAACAAATTCCAAAATATGCGGAACGGGAACGCCGACGGGGCACATGGTAACGCACCCCTGTCTTTTGTCTTGCAGACAGCGCCCGGCTTCTTTACATGCCGCATCTTTGCAGATGCCGGTTTCCACCTGCTTCCAGTTTTTGTTTCTTTCGTCCGCTTTAAGCGTCGGCATTTCCGGACGTCCCAATCGTGCGGGGCGCCTTGTTGTTTTGTTGTCTTCGCTCATAAAGGCACCTCCTCTTGCGCGAGATATTTTTGGTAAAGATCGGTTTTCTTGAATTCTTCCATAGCCACGGCTTCTTGCGATCTGAATTGGTTCAGTCTCAAATTGAGAGTTTTCCAATCAATATCATTGCCGTCAACTTCGGGGCCGTCTATGCAAAGCCGGAAAGTTTTTCCGCCTTTGTTGTATTGACAGCCAAAGCACATGCCGGTACCGTCAACCATCATGGCGACCGCGCTGGCGATGAATTTTACACCGCGTGGTTTGGTTTCCGCCGCAATGGCTTGCAACATCGGAATAGGACCGACGCCGAAGACGTGAGAAAGTTGTTTCGCTTCTCCCAACCAATCTATAAGCTGGGTGAGCGTTGGAGTTATTCTTCCGCGAACGCGATCTTCTTTCATCTCGCCTTCTTCAATACAGACAATTGTTTTATCGGTATACGGACGAATTTTTTCTTCCCAAAACAGGAATTTTTCTTCGCGCGCGCCGAGAATCAAAATAATCGTATTGCCCGCTTCTTTCAAAGCGCGAACGACCGGATACATCGGAGCGACACCAACGCCGCCGGCGACGCAAATAATCGCGCCGTCATACTTTTTAATTTCCGACGCAACCCCGAGAGGCCCGCGAATGGAATACAAAGTATCGCCGACATCAAGCGTTGCCATTTTCATAGTGGAAACGCCCATCGTTTGGAATACTTGAGTAAGTATGCCGGTTTTTTCATCGTAGTCCGCGATAGTAAGGGGGACCGATTTTCCGTGGTCATGAACGATGTCATTCACGAACTGTCCGGGCAGAGCGTTGTGTATGGCGAGAGGCGCATACACTTCCATTTCGTAAATTTTCGGCGCAAGCCGTTTCTTCGCGATAATGGTATTGCGAGGATAAAGCGCTTTGCTTTCCAGAAGCTCGCGCAGGGATTGTTTGTGTCCCGTCATGTTTTCCTCCTATGTAAGACATGAAAATATGTCAAAAAACGTTGCGTTTCCCCCGTACTTTTTCGGGAGAGTTCCTGCCTTTCTTTTACCACAAAGTTTCGGTTTGCACAAGCGCGTTTTTTGCTTTGCATAAAAAAACCAACGCAAGATGACCGCGTTGGTTTTAGGCTTATATTATCTTGCCTTTTTTGATAATAAAATCAAAATGACGATCGCCGATTTGGTAGAGATAGTCGGCTACCGAGTGCGCTTTTATGAGCAGAATGTCGGCTTGCTTCCCGACCTCAATGCTTCCGAGCGTTTTTTCGCGGTCAAGAACTTTTGCGGGGATTATCGTGGATGCTTGCAAACATTCCATCACTCCCATTTTGAAAAGTCGCATGCCGAGGTCCATTATGATCTTCATGGAAAGAACGGGGGCGCTTCCGGGATTGTAATCGGTTGCAAAGGCAATCGGTATGCCGGCAGTTTTTAATTTCACTACCGTATCGGCGAGCTTCGTTTTCCCCCAGTCCATGCAGTGCATAAGAACTCCGGGGAGAAGAACAACGGTTGTTCCCGATTTTTTCAACAGGGAAATGTCGTCATCGTCCAAATAATCTCCATGATCCAGCGACATCGCGCGGAATTTCGCGGCAACTTTCGCTCCGCCAAAATGCGCGGTTTGTTCGCCGTGGATGTGAAGTTTGAAACCGAGACTTTCCGCTTTTGAAAATACTTTTTCCGTTTCTTCGGGTGTAAATCCGAGCGGATCGCAGAAAACATCGGCGCATTCGGCAAGTTTTTCTTTGGCGATGCGCGGAAGCATTTTGTTTGCGACCAGATCAACATATGTTTCGCGGGCGTTTTTAAATTCTTTCGGGACGGTATGCGCGCCGAGAAAGGTTGCCACGATATCCTGCGGTTCGCTTTCGGAAAGACGCCGGATGACGCGGAGTATTTTTATTTCGTCCACTGTCGTCAAACCATATCCGCTTTTAATTTCAACGGTTGTCGTACCGCGCCGAAGCATTTCTTCAAGTCGCGATTTCGCGCTTGCGTACAGTTCATTCTCGCTCGCCTTGCGCGTTTCTTGAACGGTGTAATGAATGCCACCGCCCTTTTTTTGCACTTCGGCGTAGCTCATTCCTTGCAGTTTTGCATCGTATTCCTTTGCACGCGAACCGCCGAAAACGGCATGCGTGTGGCAGTCAACAAAACCGGGCAGAGCAATCATTTCGGTTGCGTCAATAATCTCGTCGCCTTTGCGTGCCGAAATTTCTGAACTTTTTCCGACGGCAATGATTTTTTCGCCGTCAATCGCAACGGTTGCGTTCGGTATGATTTCCCCCGCGCAGGTTGCCAGTTCTTTAATGTTTTTTATGATGAGCATGTTCTTATTTTGCCTCTTTTTTTTAAAATAAACAAATGTCTGTTTTGACTATAGCATTTTTTTGTGTTATGTCAAGGTGCCGCTGGCTTTTATTAAAGATAATGCTTATATACCTTTAAGGTTTCAGTAACTTAAAAAATGAGATATACTACGGACATGAAAAACATCATCATTGGAGTCCCATTTGATAACGGAATACGATCAATGCTTCGTTTTGAACGGGGAATAACCGGCGCAGATGCCGGACCAAAAGCGGTTTTCTCCGCTTTTACGAAAGAATTTGCAAAAAAATACCCGCAGATAAAAACGAAAATGCTTCCGCTCTCGGAGTACAACTTGGAAGTTACCGCCAAAAATATCCGCAATCTCGCTTTTCGGAAAGCGCAAAAAACTGCGACCGTGAAAGCACAGGATATCATGACGGAAAAAATAAAAGAGGTCTGCGAACGGGGTTTTACGCCGATAAGCATCGGCGGCGATCATTCCGTTACGTATCCTTTGTGCCGCGGATTGTGCCGGGCGAATCCCGATAAAAAAGTCGGCGTTGTTTATCTGGACGCTCATTTTGATATGAGAGATTTTGATAAGGATGAAGAAATCGGCGGAGTTATCTCAAGCGGTAACGCTTTTCGGCGTTTGATTGAAGATAAGGAAATAAATATCAGCGGAGAAAATGTCGTCGTTATCGGGATTCACAATACCGGTTCCGAAGTTTATCTTTCCCTTGAAAATTATGCGAAATCAAAAAATGTAACCATCATTTACGATTACGATGTAAAAAATATTGACGAAATCGTACGCAAGGCCATGGAAGCTGCCGGAGGGGGAACCGATTTGATTTATTTCAGCGTTGACATTGACGGAGTAAACCAAAAATACGTTTCCGGAGTCAGCGCGCCTGCGGAAACGGGACTTACCGATCTGGAGCTTTACGCTTTGGTGAAAGGCATTGCGAAAGACGAACGCGTTTCGGCTTTTGACGTTGCGGAAACCTCGTCAAGAGAACTTGCATGGACGGAAATCATAAAAGGCGAAAAAAGAAACGAAACCAAAGCGGAACGCAAGGAAAAATTGGAACGAACGGCAAGAATTGTCGCAAAAACCATTGATTCGTTTTTATCGGCGAGAAATCATCATGAATAAAAAAACCGCAGTTGTTTGGATTCGCGACGGTGTGTTGGTTAATCGGATGCATATCAATCCGGTCGCATTCGCGTTCGCCTCGTGGCTTCATATTTTGCCGGAAGGACGAACCTTTATTTTGGGGGAGCTGATCAATTTCGGTTTTGCGAAATCGGGATTTTCCGCAAAGGAAAAAATGGAAATGTTTAACCTAGAAAAGGGGACGGCGGTTATTGCCAATTTGGAAAAAGCCGCGGCGGACTACAACACCATTGCCACCGAAGCGGCGCGTCAAGCCGATTTTTTCCCGGGAATGGTTGAACTTCTGAAGGAGTTAACCGGCATCGGTGTTTTGAATTTTATCACCTCGGCGGTAAATCAAGACATGCTGGACGAATGGAGAAAAAATGACGCAAAAGGAAAAATAATTTCTCCGTATCTCGCGGAAATTTTGGGCACCCGCCCGAATTTCACCAAAGGCCGCGATCACTTCGCGCATATTGCTGAAAAATATCAGGCCGGAAAAATATTTTATGTTGCCGATGCCGTGTCCGAGATAGAAACCGGAAAAAAATTCGCCAAAGACTTCAATATTATCCCCGTCGGTTTTGCTCATGTAATAACCGCGAAAGATGTGATGAAGGGCGTGGAACTCGTCCGAGATGTCCTGAAACAAAAATACGGAATAGACGCGCCTCTCGCGGATCCGAAAAAATTAAAATCGCAAAATAAAACCGAAGTGAAGACAGCACTGAAAAATGCAGGAGCGAAGAAAATCATAACGGATGGGCGAAAGGG
>JBAYGK010000042.1:0-9174 GCA_041666665.1 Minisyncoccota bacterium | reverse complement strand
GTGGGATGATGAACTGGTGAATGTTTGCGCCGGGTTGTGGAACTTTCATATTCAGATGACGTAAAAACACCGCCACTATCGTGGCGGTGTTTGGCGATTTGTTATTGTGGGGCAGGTCTGTTGCGTTTGTACCTACTTTGTTTTTTCTTGGAGCCAGATCTTTTGTGGCTCCGGTCGGATTTCTCCAAAACTTTTTTGTTTTTGGCGTTGGAAGTTATTTTCTGGGCGCCGCTCAGATTGTCGCGTTTTTCGGCTTATGCGTGATTCTCGGAATTATCTGGAGAAATTAAAAAAAATTCCGGACGGGGTTTTTCCTCGTCCGATTTTTTTTATACTTTTTACAAGGTACGCCCTTGTATTTTATCGTTATCAGCCGTTTGTTATCGTTACGGTAACGCTTTCCCTCCTTCCACCCTCCGCCATAGCCTCTATTGTGTAATCTCCCGCTTTTTTCGGGTAAAATTTGGCTTCCGTTCCTTTTCCCGTTTTTACTCCGTCTATGCGCCATTCAACCTCTTTTCTTGCGGTGAGCGGAATGATGTTGTTTGTTTGAAAATCAAAGGTATCGCCGTCGTGGGGCGCGAGGATTAGATTTTTTCCTTCCAAAAGATTTTCGCGGTTCGCAAAAATATCGCCGGGCAGTCCGAACTCAATGGAATTGCCGGTCGGAAAGTCGGCGATATTTTTGAAATTGAAATTCGTTTTTTTATTGTATTCCGTCGTAAAGAGAAGTTCCATCGCTTCGCGCCAAATTTCTCCCGCGCCGGTTTGTCCCGACACTTGTTGGAGCGCCGTGTTCTCGCTGTTGCCGATCCAGACGCCGACGACGAAATCGGGCGTATAGCCGACGACCCAGCTGTCGTGAAAGTCCCGCGATGTTCCCGTTTTGAGAGCGTAATTATTCTGCGTGAGATTCAAATTGCTTTTGATGCCGAATTGTTCCACTCCGGTTTTTCGGTCGCTCAATATTTTGTTGACGAGCTCAATATATCCGGCGGTGGCTATTTTCGCCGTTTTTTCAACTTTTGATTGCGGGGGGATTTGTTTGGCGATGCTTCCGCCGTTTTTCAAAATGACGAGAGGGGAGAGAATCCCTTGTTTCGGGAAGAGCGTGAAATAATGCGCGAGCGTGAGCGTATCCATCTCCAACCCGCCCAAAGCGATGCCGTATTGATAGCTGTCGTAGTTTTGAATGGGGATGAAAGACAATTTGCGGTCAAGAAAATCATAAAAATCGTCCAGCCCGACATATTCCAACACTTTCACCGACGGCACGTTCAGACTGTTTGAAAGCGCCTCATGCAGGGTGACCGTTCCGTGATATTTGCCGTCATAATTTTTCGGATAAATGGGAAAGCCTGATGCGGTGGGGTATTTGTATTCGCGGTCTTCCACTTTCGTGTATGGGCGCAAACCGCTTTCAAAGCCCTCAAGATAAATGAACGGCTTTATCGTTGAGCCGATCGGACGCGGTTCAAGCGCCATATTTATTCGCGAACCGTCGGCAATTTTGGACGGGTCGGGAGAGCCGATAATCGCGAGCAGTTCGTTTTCGGGAACTTGTATCACGACAATCGCGCCGTTCCGAACTCCTCTCTCTCGCGAAGCATCAATATTTCTCTTGAGAATGGCGCGAAGTTTTTCGGAGAGGTCAAGATCAAGCGTCGTTTGGCACGTTTCTTTGCATTCCACGCCCATGGATTGCAATTCAAAAAATAACGGCGATTGAAAGCGGTATGTTTTTTTTGCCGCCGCCGGCGTTCGCGTTTCTTCCGCGCCGAATTTTTTTTCAAGCGCCGAAGTCGCCGCTTTATTTTTTTCTTGCCACGGATTTTGATTGCTCGGATTTGAGAGCGCGGCGATGAGCGACAGCATTTCGCCGTCGCTTAAAGCGTCAAGCGGTTTTTGAAAATAAAGCTCGCTCGCGGTTTCAAAGCCCTGCGCCTGATTTCCCAAAAACGCGCTCGCAATGTATCGGTTCAATATTTCTTCTTTGGACAAATGAAGCTCAAGCGAAAGCGCGTAAAAGATTTCCAGCGTTTTGTTTGCAAGTGTTCGTTCTTTTTCATTGCCGAGCAACAGCTTCGCCAGTTGCTGGGTGATGGTGCTGGATCCGCCGGGGTTTCCGCGAGTGAGAGAGCGAAACGCCGCCCGAGCCATACTCAAAGGATTTATTCCCGGATGAACATAAAAAAACCGATCTTCTTTTCGGACGAGAAAATCTTTCAATCGGCGGGGCGATTCTTTTTTCGGTTCTTCCGCATAATGGCCTTTTTCATTCGCACGGCGGACAATGGCCTCTCCGTTCCTGTCGCGCATCTCAACGGAAAATTGGCGGCGGTAGGCCGTTTCAAGCGCGGAATTCATCGCAAAACTCGCAATAAAGAAAACCGACAAAGCCGAAAAAAACACGCCGAGGAATTTTTTATCTCGGAAAACGTGCGCGCATTTTTTGCAAAGGGAAGCCGCTCTCATACGATAAGAATATCATTTTTACGGCAATGATACGAGAGAAAAAATACACCGGAATGAAATTTGAATTTTAAAAAACAACCCCGCCTTGGCGGGGTTGTTGAATTATAGATCTTCAAGTTTTGCGTATTCACAAGATGTGATATCGCCGTGTCTGTAACGGCTGATGAGAAGATATCCTTCTTTTGAAATTTGTCGCGGGTTTCGTTTTAATTCTTGAAAAAACAGTTCCGGCGAGACATTGCGCGGTATGGAGGCGAAATATCGCGATTGCAAAAGATTCAAAGCTATTCTGGCTTCCAATGAATATTTGCCGTCTATCGCCGCGCCTTCTTTTGTGTAAAATTCCGCGATATACGCATACTCGCAACCGAAATATTTTTGTTCAATGTCCAATAGCAAATGGCCCGGGTTTTTTGGATCCAGATGAAATTCCATGATTGTTCTCCTTTGTTTGTTGCGAAAAATCTTGTTTTACTTTACTATGACGGTAAATATAAGTCAATATTATTATGCAAGACATATCATGGGAGCGCGAATATCGGAATCCTCAATTGGTGACGAAGGATGGCAAACCCCAAAAAGGAACTTTGGCGTTTTTGAAGTTTCTCAAAAAAGATCAAGGCGTTTTATTGGAAAATCTCGTCGTTTTGGACTTGGGGTGCGGGACGGGACGGAATGCCAATTATCTGGCGGAAATGGGTAATACGGTTATCGGATTTGAAATATCAAAAACCGCGATGGAATTGGCTCGCGCGAGAGCGAAAGAAATGGGCGCGGCGGTTGATTATCGCATTCAAAACATCGGCGAAAAATATCCGCTCGCCGATCATTCCATTGATATTGCGCTTGACGTGATAGCGTCAAACTCTTTAAACGAAAAGGAGAGGGAAACTTATCTTTCGGAAACGGCACGGGTCTTAAAACCCGGCGGATATTTTTTCGTAAGAGCGCTTTGCAAGGACGGAGACCAAAACGCAAAAGCGTTAATCAAAAAAAATCCGGGGGTTGAGTTTGATACGTATCTCCACAAAGAACTGGGAATCACCGAGCGGGTGTTCACCGAAAAGGATTTTATCGCTTTATATTCCAAATACTTTCAAATTCTCCGTCTGGAAAAAAAGACGAGCTACACGAGATTTAAAAATCAAAGTTACAAAAGAAATTTTTGGCTGGCGTATATGAAACGAATATAAAAATAGAAAAATAAGAAATAGAAAGATTCTTCCGGCGGTCGTAATTTTTCTATTATTTTATTATTCTATTTTTTTGTTTGACAAGAATATGTTTTCACGATACCCTTGTGAAAGGATTTGTTATTTTAAAAAGAGAAAAGGAGAGAACGAATGACGATCAATACGGCGACAAGCATAGCGGGCATCCCGCTTTCTTCTTATGTCTGCAACGCTTCCGGTCCGAAGTGTACGACGCAGACGGAACTCATGAGACTGGGAAGATCAACCTCTTCCGCCATTGTCATGAAAACATGCACGATAAAACCGCGCGAAGGAAATCCGGAACCCCGTTTGTATCGCGTAAGCGGCAGGGTTCTCGTTCAATCAATGGGTCTGCCGAATCTCGGATACGAAGAATACATCAGGATTTCCAAGGAGCTTAAAAAATACAAGAAGCCGATCATCGCGAGCGTTGCCGGTTTTTCTTTGGAAGAATACGTTACCCTTGTGTCGGCATTTCAAAAAAGCGATGTTGATTTGATAGAAGTCAATATCAGCTGTCCGAATATTTCGGGAAAAACGCAAATCAGCCGCGATTTTGAACAGGTGAAAGATCATCTTCAAGCCCTGCAAAATCTCGGACCAAAACCGATCGGATTAAAACTTCCTCAATATGATGTCCCGATTCACTGGGAAAAAATGTCGGAACTTATCTTGAAATACGGAATATCTTTCATCACCTGCATTAATTCCGTCGGCAATACGCTTTTCATCAATCCGTGGACGCGAAGCGCCGTTATAAAACCGAACAAAGGAAAGGGCGGTTTATCGGGAGAAACGATTGAGCCGATTGCGCTTGCGAATGTTCGCGCGTTTTATGAACTTCTGCAAGGGAAGGTTTCCATTTTCGGAGTCGGCGGCGTTATAAGCGGAATTTCGGCATTTAAATTTCTTCTTGCCGGCGCCGATGCGGTGCAGGTCGGGACGGTATTTGAACTGGATGGGGTAAAGTGTTTCCGAAACATTGACGGCGATTTGGAAAAGATGTTGAAGTATCACGGTTTTTCGTCCGTGGCGGAAGCGAAAGGGAAGCTTCAACTTTTGTCTGAATAAAAATATAACTCTCTTGCCGAAAGGCGAGAGAGTTTTTTTGCAAACGGCAAGGGAATCAATTTGCGGGCGGGGTATAAAAAAAGCGTCCCGAACAATGGGACGCCACAGTTTTGCTAAGAAACTTTCGTAGCCGCGGAAAGCCCTTGATGAGCGCTTTCTTTGTGAATAACCCACGCATCAAACGCGAACTCCGGAAACAATTCCTTCAATTCTTCGGTTTCGTGGCACAAAGTGACCGTTCTGTATTTTTCAATCAGTATGAATCCCGTGTAACCGAGAGAAGCAAAATCGTTTGTGTGCTCTTGGTAATATTGAACGGTGCGCTCCAGATAGGTTCTTTCGCCGATGCCCGGCATCTTGAGAATTTCTTCAATGGTTTTTTTATAGTGGCCGCAAATTTCGTCCACAACCGCTTGTATCTGAGGGTCTGTGCAGGCGAATACGACAACCTTTTTTTGACGGCTTACCGTCTGTATTTCTTCCATTTATTTCTCCCGGTTTTGTTGAGTTTTGGCTTAGGGGTCGTAAATAAATAAAGTATCCATCTCGCTTCCATGTTTCCGCAATCTTTTATTTTTACTCAATCGCAAATCTTTCACCATATCTCGATATGCCTCAATATTTACTCAATCGTAAAAATCAAATCTTATGAAAATCTGAAACCGAACTGAATACTTTATTTATTTACGACCCCTTATTGCCGAATAACAATCCTGACGTATATTATAACAAATATAATTGTGAATGTCAATAGTTTTTGCGCCTGGCCTGCCTGCCCTTTTTTAGTCGTGCCCTCCTCCCCTTTTCAAAGGGGAGGATTGAGGTGGGGTTCGTAGAAAACAAACCGGAAAATAAGTGAAAAAATATGATTATTTTAATAAATACCCAAAAACGATAACAGAAAAAACATTGTTATTTTGAGCTTCGTGCGTTGTTTCACTCCATCCCAACCTTCCCCTCTGAAGAAGGGAAGGGGCACAACGCAGTAAAATTATAGATAAAAAGTGCAGGCAATCCAGTTTTTGCGCAGTGTTTTTTTCGTAAAAGTTTTTCAATTATGATAGTATGTATAATACATGAACATCGGTTAATAATATAAAATTTTTATGATCAACAACAAAACGCTTCAAATATCTTTTTTCTTTCTTTTGCTCGGCTTCGTTTCTTTGTTTTCCGTTTTTGTATTCCGCCCGTTTTTATCGGTGATTTTTCTTTCGGCGATATTCGCGGTTTTGCTTCAGCCGTTTTATCAAAAAACGCTTTTGCTGTTTCGCGGAAATAAAACCCTGTCCGCCGCATGCGTTATTTTGATAGCATTGATATTTATCGCCATACCGCTCTATTTTTTGGGGTCGCAGATATTAAGCGAAGCGAGAAATCTTTATTTCAATGTTCAGGAAAATGGAGAACCTTTCATCCAGACGATTACCGCGGCGATAGAGAGCCCCATAAGGCACATTGCCCCCGACTTCACGCTTGATCTTCGTCCCTATCTTGCCAATTTCGCGGGATCTCTTTTGGCGAATCTCGGACCCATCGTTTCGGGAACGGCTTTTATTTTTTTTGAAGTGCTTTTGACGGTGGTTACTCTCTATTATTTTTTGAAAAACGGAGAGGATTTTGTTCTCGGTTTGATGAAGTATTCCCCCCTTGACGATCAATATGACCATGAGATACTCCACTCAATGAAAAGGACGATAAACTCGGTTTTGCGGGGGGCTCTGGCCATTGCGGTGATACAGGGAATTCTCGTCGGAACCGGTCTTTGGCTTTTTCATGTTCCAAATTCGGCACTGTGGGGTTTGGTTGCCGCCATGGGCGCCCTCATTCCCGGTATGGGTACGGCACTGGTAACGGTTCCTTCCATCGCGTATCTTTTTTTGATCAGCGATACGGCCGGCGCGCTGGGACTGTTTTTATGGTCGGCATTTCTGGTCGGAACGATAGATAATTTTCTCGCTCCGTATCTTTACACGAAAGGACTCAAAGTTCATCCGTTGTTCATATTCTTTTCCGTGATTGGAGGCATAATTTATTTCGGTCCCATGGGATTTTTGTTCGGCCCCATTATTTTAAGCGCTTTGCTTTCTCTTCTTCATATATATCGCCGTTTTATTTTGCAGGAAGACGGAGTTGCGGAGGGGGGGGCATAATGCCATTTTTTCGGGGTTTCTTTGGAGAAAGTGGATAACTTTTATTGTTACCCCTCCTCTTTTGGGATATAATCAGGTTATCTAAATGAGTAAAGATGAATGTGCCGTTTGATGTAACGCTGGTTTTTCCAGTGTAAAGTTGATATATAAAGAAATTATGGCATTAAAGGTACTTATGTTCGGTTGGGAATTTCCGCCACACAACAGCGGGGGTTTGGGAACTGCGTGCTTTGGGCTGACCAAAGCTCTTTCCGGCGATGCGCAGGTTGTGTTTGTTCTGCCGAAAAAAGTGCCGGTAAACTCCAAATTCGCGAAAATGGTTTTTGCCAATCAGCGAAGCATTCAAGTGAGGCATGTTGATACGCTTTTATATCCGTACATCACGGAGGAAAGATACAATGACGAATTCCGAACCCATCACGACAGCGTGTACGGCTCGTCTTTGATGGAGGAAGTGAGACGATACGCCAAAAAAGCGGGAGCGATTGCCGTTTCCGAAAAATGCGATGTCATTCACGCGCACGATTGGCTCGCGTATCTCGCGGGAATAGAGGCGAAAAAGGCGACGGGAAAACCGCTCGTCGTTCATGTTCACGCCACCGAATTTGACCGCACCGGAGGAAACGGAGTAAACGAAGAAGTATACGCGATTGAACGCGCCGGAATCGCCGCCGCCGATGCGGTGATCGCCGTTTCTCAATGGACGAAAAACATCCTTGTTTCAAAATACGGCGTCGCTCCCGAAAAAGTTACCGTTATTCATAACGGCATTGACCTTGAGGAAACAAAAAGAATGCCCTCGCGATTGCAGAGCCTCAAAGACGCAGGCAACAAAATCGTTCTTTTTGTCGGGCGCATCACCCTTCAAAAAGGTCCGGATTATTTTATACGCGCCGCCAAACGAGTTCTTGAATATCGTCCCAATACCATGTTTGTCGTTTCCGGTTCCGGAGACATGGAATATCAAATGATACGCCAAGCCGCCAACGAAGGAATAAGCGATAAGGTTTTGTTTGCCGGATTTTTGCGCGGGGACGACCTCAACAGTGTCTATCAGGCCGCGGATTTATATATCATGCCGTCCATTTCGGAACCGTTCGGAATCACCCCGCTTGAAGCTCTCGCCAACGGGACGCCGGTCCTTATTTCTTATCAATCGGGCGTTTCCGAGGTATTGAATCACGCGCTCAAAACGGATTTTTGGGATATTGACGCCATGGCCGACAAAATTATTTCAACGCTTGATCATCCGGCTTTGTATGAGAATCTTCGCGATAACGGCTACCGCGAAGCGGAGAAAAATTCATGGTCTGTCGCGGCGGGAAAATGCCTCGCTCTTTACAATAATTTGTGTTTCGGGGCGGCTTAACGCGCATTGGCGGTTTTTAAAAAACTATTTTTTCAAAAACGAACATTATAAGGTAAAAGAATACCCGCGCGGGTACAACAAAATCTATGGCGGACAAAAAAATTCAAAAAACGGCGGCGAAAGCAAAAATTCCAAAACAAAAAGACAGCGCCGGGACGCCGATTTCAAAAAAAACGAAAGAAAAAAAAGAACTCGTCTTTGCTCCGGGAGAAAGATGTTTTTGGGTGGACAACGGACCGGCTCTGCAGAGTTTGCTTGAGCTTCGGGATGCGCTCGCGACAATGAACGAAGATCAGTTTATCCACCACGTCAACGATGAAAAAAATGATTTTTCGTCTTGGGTTTTATATATACTGCAGGATGAAAAATGCGCGAAAGATTTGCTGAAAGCGAAAAACATGAAAGCGGCGCTGAAAGTCGTGGAGAAACATCTCAAAGAATACGAAGTGTAAAAATCAAATAGAATGGTGTAAACGTCTGAAAAAGCGCTTTAAGGCGCTTTTTTTGATAGCGCCGCAGTAAATCGCAAGTCAGAGTTTCTTCACGGAAAAATAATGAAAACGGGGTGGCGTGACGCATTGGAAATAATATTATTTGTGATTTGCATGCGTAAAATACCCATTGTTTGTCGTTATACACACTTTTTAGAATCTTTTTGCCCGTCATGGTGTATAATATAAATATGTAGAGGATTGCCTTGCCTGCCTTTTTCTTTTTTCTATATATTTTTTTATTTCTTATATTTATGCCAAAAGCGCTTACATTGGGGAACGGGAATATGCTTGTTTGTTTTGACAAGCACGGACAAGTGAATGACTTGTACTATCCTCACGTGGGGATGGAAGATCATATCGGGAGAGACTCTCTGCACCGCATCGGGGTTTTTGTGGAT
>JBAYGK010000041.1:0-9228 GCA_041666665.1 Minisyncoccota bacterium | reverse complement strand
TTTGTTGAATTGTTTTTCTGCAACCGCAATCTCAATCAGCAAAACGGGTTTTGTTTTTGTGGTGAGTGCTTGGATTTGGGTTTTTAATGTTTGAAACGTTACCGTTTCTTTGTTTTCATCGGTAAACACCATAGAATCAATCGTTCCGTCGCCGTCTTGGTCAAGGGCGAGTTCTTTTGCGTCATTGAGCGTATTGATAACGAGCGTCGCTTTGGTGGTGGTGCTAACGGGAATATCGGTGAATGTTTGAGTTCCCTCTTTTGTGTCGCCTTGATATTGTTCAAGATTAAGAGTGAAAGTTCCTGTTCCTGTTCCTTGCAATTTTATCGTGGTGCTTGCTTCAAGTTGGAAACCGAGATATTTTCCTTCACCCATTTCAAGATAGTACGAATTTGGGAGTTCCGTATCTGTTGTCGTTGCCGTTAAGCCGAGATGATTGCCGTATTGATCATAAATATCGGCTTTGACAGGAGAATGAAGAGAGAGGCGGATGAGCGGGTCAAGATCTTCTGGAATGAGTTGAGCTTTGTTTATTTTGATATAATCCAAACTGTTTGCGGGGCTTTCTGTTTTTTTAACAATATTTTCAATAAGAGTTCGGACGTTGCCAACTTCTAACACAGACCCGTGAGTTCTGTTTTTTCGGAAGTTTATATCTGAATTTCCCAAAGAATTATTATGTTCATTCAAATCCACAAAATACGTTTCCGTCGTCGTCGCCATACCTATCTGACTCGGCAACACCACCGTCCCATCCCCGTCAAACGTAAACATCGGTTCAACGTCAAATTTTCTCGTTTCCGTGCAGTTTGGCATTTGTCCGCCTCCGCCGGCATAGTTCACCGGACAAACAAGGTGATAATTTTCCTTGTACTCAATCCCCCGAATAGTATCCGGTATCCCCCATCCCGCTATCTGCACGACGCGCATCTTTTCGGGCGGTACCCAATTATCAATTTCGTCATGTATCGCTTGCGCTTCGGCGAGCATATCCATTTGTATGCGCTTCGGATGAACGATGTCGTTGTCGGGGGCTGAAACGTGTCCGTCTTTTCCGCCGAGAAAATCTTTCATTCCGTCATAGGTGGCAATGGTGGTTGTTCCGTATTTCATTTGATAAAAATCCAAAACGGAATTTGCGTTCCAAAGCGGATCATCGGCGATATTTCGCAAATTATCGTTTTGCGAAAAAAGCGTTGTGTGGTTCATTCCGCTGTTTTCCACATGAGCGGCATATTCGCGCGAAGGCAGAAGCGTATAGACCGATTTCATATTTTGCGCAATCAAACGAACCGTTTCTTCGGTGGTAAAATTCGGCCAACCCACGACAGGAAAATCAAGTTCTTCGTTTGTTCCGTGGAGAAGCGTTGCGATTGCTTGCGGAGTGCCGAGCTGAGGAGAATCAACAAGAATGAGAGTATCAGTTGAACTTGCGATATACGCGTAATCGTGGAGAATTTTTTTCGCGAGCATTCCACCCATGGAGTGTCCGATAATGGTAACCTTGCCGGTGTCGGAGGATTGCGCAAGCTTGCGGATTTCCTGCAAAATATACGGGGTTGAAGTGGAAAAACTGTCGTCATAGTAAACTTTTCCATCTATGGTCGCATCTCCCTGATTGAGAATGTTTGGAAAAGCAAGTCGCCAATCGTAAGCGAGAACGCCGTAATCATTCATAATTCCATCCGCTTTCCAATCTTTCAAGTCTTTGAGAAAGCTTTTGTAAATATTTTCGGTAAAGTAAAATCCTTCATCAATAACGGCATTGCTCGGTTTCGTTTTAACATAAATTCCGGTATCAACGCTTGAACCGTCGGGATTGAGCGCGATATCAAGAGTATCGGCATCTTTATTTGGTTCCCAAAGTTGGTCTTCACAATCGGGATTACCGCAATCGTATTTGAAAAGTCGCGACGCTTTTATCCCCGGCAGAAACGCGACATTGCTGTATCCCGTTGTAAATTTCAATTCCCCTTCCGTCGGAAATCTCGCCCCACCATCATTCGCTTCAAAATGATAGCCGTACTTCCCTTGCGGAAATGTTCCGGTAAAAGCGTACCACTCGCCGTTTTGGAAATCACCGTCGTTCGTCGTAGTCGCCGAAAGCGTGAGCGCGTAACTTTTGGTTGTATCGTTCGCATTTGTCCAAAGCGTCGCATCACTCGGCGCGGTTGTTCCGGTGTAGAGAACGTTGAAAGTGAATTCGGTCTTATTCGCCACGCCTTTTGTGTCTGGTATTCCATCGTTCTCGGTTTCCCCGCCGTTTGCGAGCGATGGCATATTTATCACTTCATCAATCGTAAAATTCACAATTCCCCAGAGAGGCGGGGCGTAATAATTTCCGATTCCATCAGCGTCATCAACGGGAAAAGAAAGCCACCGATCGGGATATCCTTGATTGAATGTGACAAACATGTCCCCACCCCAATCTGTTTCTTGTTTTTCGTAAATCACGGCGAAGTACTGCCCGGGTTCGTCAAAGACATCTTCTGTGTCAAATGGGTTTGAAGTGAGTTCGCGGCTATTAAATATTTTCGGATCTCCGTTTTCATCAAGTTCAACATTGTGCAGAGTTCCTTTGAAAATTTCGGCATATACTTCGCGAGCAGACCCGTTGCCATAAGTGTAAGAAGCGGAAAGAGGGGTGTTAAGCGGGATTGTGATTGTTGCGCCATCGGCAACAACCGTTCCGTTCAAAAAATAGGAAACATCCCAATTTGGAACAGCCGAAGGTGTTTGATAAGCAAAAGTGAGGACTGGAGCAAAAAAGAGCGCGAGGGTGAAAAAAGTGATTTTTATTTTCATTTTTTTGTTTTTTATTTTATCTCGTTTGTGTCCTACCGAAAAAAGAAATGCCAGATTTTCGTGAAAAATCCTTCCGGTTTTTTGAGAATTATTTTTTGCGCGGGAGCGGTTACGGCTAGTTCTTCGGGTTCGGATACGGCAACCGATGCCGCCGCGGCGGTTTGCTGTTTTGGTTTTGACGAGACAAACGGCTGAACAATTTTAACAATCGCGGGCGGTTCGGTTATTCTTTCCGATGCGGAAATTATTGGGAAGGTCGTGGAAGCAACCGCTACTATCGGCGTTGGGATTTTTGCAAAACTTGCGGCGATAACGCCGTCCGGAAATAAAAGTTCCATTGATGCGGATTTGGAAAAATCAATCGCCGTATTCGCTTTTGAAAAAATTATTTTCTTCCCCGGCAAAACAATGGTATCAAGCGACGCGACAAAAGAGCCATTCATTCCTCTGATCTTCCAATCGCCGATATTTATTTCATACGCGGAGTCGTTCGCCAGAGAAACCGCTCCGTCCTCCTCCAAAAGCAGGATAATCTTCGGGGAAAACACGCGCACCGACGCGCGAGAAACCGCCTCATTTCCGTCACCAACCGCATTCAAAACAACAACGTAATCGCCCGAATATTTATACGTATGCGAAACCTTTGCGCCTTTCGCCTGCGCGCCGTCGCCGAATGACCATGCGGCGGAAATATTTTGCGACTTCTCTCCTTTCGCATCAACCGCATACGCTTCAAACAAAATGGGACTGCCAACGGACACGATGCGGTTGCGCCCGGCGGAAATATACAATTCTTGTTTCTGCGAAAAATCGCTGAGCGAAAGCGGGCTGACATGCGCGGAGGTATCAAAGGTTCTGGAAGAAGAGGAAGTTAGAGCGGTGTCGTTGTTTGTATCGGTTGTCGTGTCGGTTGTTGTATCCGACAAAGCGGAACCCGGAACATAAGCCGTTTTCTTGGTTGCCGGCGCTGTAACCCATTCGGATTCATCCCGTTGCATCGTTTGTTCTTTTGACTTATCCGGATTTCCCGCCGCCCACTTTTCCGTGGCGTCTATTTTATCAATTTCAATATCTCCATTTTTAAGCAGGAGAATAATTCCTCCGTTGTTATTAAAATAGGTACCCGTATAACTCAAAACATCGGACGCGGTGCTTTTTGTCGCATCCGCTTTTACATGTTCCAACAAAAAATACCCTTTCGGTTGAATTGTTTTGGAAAGCGCGGCGGAAAATTTACCATCCGTGGTAACAATAGCCCAACCGGAAAGATTTTGTTCCGCATCGCCATCATTGTACAGTTCTATCCATTCGTTATACGCGGACAAAGAATCCCCCATCCACGCCACTTCATTTATACGCACATTTGCGGAAACAAAATTCGGCACGAGAAGCAAAACGGCGACAAAAATTATTTTTTTCATAAAAAACAGTATACCGATTGCCACGCGAAAAATAAACTACCGAAAGACTCTTTTTTATGGTGCAATACGGTATCTTTTACCCGAAATGCAGAAAAAACCCGCGCACGTGCGCGGGTTTTTGAATAACGTGATACCGAATTCTATTCTTCGCCGTACATAATTTGTATCTCTCTCATGCGCTTCACTTCGTTTATTTTCTTCAGGGTAACCGACCCAACCGTTCCGTCTTCTTTCGCGATGCCGGTTTCGTCCGCTTCTCCCACTTTATATCGCTCTTGAAAAAGTTTGACCGCGTCTTCGGTTGTCGTCCCAAAAACTCCGTCCGCCGTTTTTGCGGGATATAACATTTGATCTTTTGATAAAAATGTTTGAAGTTTGGTTACGTTTTCGTCGGACATTCCTTTACCAAGCGTTGTGCCGGTATTTATAAAGTCCTTGATCTCGCTTATGGATTTTGGCGGAGTGACGGAAACGGAACTTTTGGGAAGAGGTTTTGCCGGTGAAAACTTGTTGTTCCACCAAGAAGAGAGGCCGGAAAAAATGGCGGCGGCGGCGTTTTTCATGGGAGAAAGAAAACCGAGAGACGGTTTTGCCGGCTCGGGCGTCGTGATCCAACAGCTTGGGCCCGCACAAGTTTTAAGAATGTCAAAAGTATTTTTAAGCGATGACTTTGCGCTACCGTAACTTGAGTTATCGTGAACGCTCGTCATTTCATACGGATCCGAGGAAAGATTATACATCTCTTTCTCGGGGACGGCGGAGAGGTTTGTAAGCGGCACATGTTCGGCATATTTATAGTTCAATGTTCGTATCGCGCTGTAACGACCGTATAAACTCGGCGCACCGGTATCGGAAATAAGTTGGTCTATTCCTTCCACTAAAAATGCGGTTCTCCAAGGCGCGAGATCGTTTTTAATGATGGGAACGAGCGACCCGCCGTCATTTTGTCTTCCCGGCAATGCTTTTGCAAGGTCAAGAACGGTCGCGGTAACGTCCAGATTCAATACCATTTGATTGCGAATTTGCCCTTTCGGTATTCCGGGACCGCTTATGACGAGGGGTACGCGTATGGATTCTTCATATACCCACATTTTTCGCATGGGTCTGCGATGCTCTCCGTGATAATAGCCGTTATCCGAAGTATATACAATGACCGTGTTATCATATTTCCCCGCGGCCTTGAGCGCGTTCACCACTTTTTCCACCATATCGTCAACGCTGAGAATGGATTCTCTTCTGCGCCGGAAACTCTCTGTTGCCAGATTAAGCAATGTCGTGTTCATAAGCGGAGTCAACTCCCGAAGATATGTCGGTTTGTCGGAAACATCCGCCTCATTAAAGTTTGGCGGCGTGGGGAGCGCCAAAGAACTAAAGAGATTTTTGTAACGCGGGGCCGGTTCGGGACCAATGGGGCTTGGCGATCCGAGATGCGGAGCAACCGGCGCCAACCAAAGGAAAAACGGCTTGGAAGAGTCGGCGTTGCTTCCAATGTAATCCGCCGCTTTTGTCGCCAATACATCCGTTTGATATTCCTCGGGGGTTGAACCGAAACTGTGAACAAACCCATTCTCGTTGATTGTGTAATTGTAGTATGCATACGTATTGACCAATCCTATCCACGTGCGCCATCCGGGGGGAACTTTGGGAGCAAACGCTTCAAATCCATTGAGGTATTTCCCGATGAGAGCGGTGTTATACCCGGCATCTTCCAACCACACCGGCAAAGTATTCACATCGGTCGGAAGAAGTTTGAGGTATCCTCCGTCGTTAGGAAGGTCATTCCCCATCACTCCGCTGTTGTGAGCATATTGGCTGGTAAGAAAAGAGGCGCGGGAAGGACAGCATAAAGGAAAATCAACAAAACTGTTTTTAAAAGTTATTCCTTGGTCAATTAAAAGCTGTTTTGTTTTCGGCATGATTGCCATGGAACCGGTATCATCCTGGTCGTCGGTCATAATAACGACGATATTCGGGCGCGTATCGCCAGGAACCCCCATCACATCCGCGTACATCGCCCCTATTTCATTTGCCGAGAGGGCCTTTCCGTAAATTCGCGCCTCGTCAATTCTCCCCGGAAAAAAAGCGCCGGCACCGTTGTTTGAACCGATGGCAATCGGCGCATCCACGGCGTACGTTGTTGTTTTTGCGCTTGATTGCGAACCGACGGCTTTTCCGTCAATCCACAGAGTAATCTTTCCGATCGCGGTATCGCGCGTCATGGCGACATGATGCCATTTGCCATCGTTCAAAAGAGATCCGAAAGAAAGCGCGCTCGTGTCGGAATAATCCAACTGCATTGAAGTGGAGAGCCGATTGTTTTTAATGAGCAGTCCCCACCCCGTAAGCGTTCCCGGCTTTTGCTGGCCCGCGATGCGGACGGTTGTGGTGACGCTTCCCTTCAACTTGATCCATGCGGAAACCGAAAAATCTTTCATATCAAAAATTGACGAATCGGGAATCCTGACAAAGTCCGTTGTTCCGTTGAATACCAAAGCGCCGTTTACCTGCCCTTTCACCCACAATGGATTGCCGATGAGCGTTCCGGTATTGTCGTAGCTGGATCTGTCAACCGTTGTCGTACCGCTCATTTCGTCCAGTTTCCAATAACCGAAAAGTTTATCCATTGGAACGAGATTGGTATACATTGCCGAAATTTCGTCCGTCCCCAATGTACGTCCATACATCCGCACCTCGTCAATTCTTCCCGAGAAAAAAGCTATTGATCCGTTGTTTGAACCGATGGTAACCGGCGCATCAACGGCGTATGTTGCGGTCTTTTTGGCCGTCTGCGTGCCAACGGCTTTGCCGTCCACCCATAGAGTGATTTTCCCGTATATGGTATCGCGCGTCATGGCGACATGATGCCATTTGTCGTCATTCAAAACAGGACCGAATGAAAGCGCGCTCGCATTGGAATAATCCAACAACATTGAGGTGGAGAGCCGGTTGTTTTTGATAAGCAATCCCCACCCCACAGATGTTCCCGATATCTGCTGACTCACTATGCGGACGGTTGTGGTGGCGCTTCCCTTCAATTTGATCCATGCGGAAACCGAAAAATCTTTCATATCAAAAATCGGAGAATCTGGAATTTTGACGGAATCCGTTGTTCCGTTGAATACCAAAGCGCCGTTTACCTGCCCTTTCACCCACAATGGATTGCCGACAAACACTCCGTTATTTCCTTTGCCGGAATTATCAACCGCCGTCGTACCGCTCGTTTCATCCAATTTCCAATAACCGGAAAGTTTATCCGTGGGGATGGCGACGGCAAACGAAGACGGTATTTGAAAAAATAAAAGCGCCGATGCGAATGCTATAAAAACTTTTGCATGTTTCATATGATTTGCGTTATGAATAATTTTTTTTATGACGATAATATTCATTGTATCATTTTTTTCTCAAAAAAGTAATTTTCATGTTGATTTCCGCGGAACCAAACACAAAGACCGGGTGCTTATGAAGCACCCGGGGCATCGTCTGATCGTCTTATTTCCGTGCGTCGCCGTTTTGAGAATTCAGACTTTCTCAATAGGCCTCCATCTTTTGCACATGGTGCAGAAGATGTCGTCTCCCCAATGGAATTTTATTGCAATTTCTGCAAGCGAAGCGGGGAATGCTTGCGAAACTGCCTGATACGAAAGAACACGCGGCTCTTAAGGATAGTATGACTGACGGTGACAAGGAGTAATTGATATATCGCCTGCCTTCTACCTATTTACAGTATAGCATATCTACATTTTTTGTCAAGTGTTTTCCAAACTTCCTCAACGTGATATTATTATTTGCATATGGAAAAAACAGAAAAAATCTATAAAATACGCCATTCTCTCGCCCATCTTTTGGCGATGGCGGCGCTGGAACATGACCCGAATGCCAAACTTACCATCGGGCCGGTCGTGGATAACGGCTTCTATTATGATATTGATTTCTCGGAAGGCAAGGCGCCGACGCCGGAAGATTTGAAAAAGCTCCAAAAGACGATGAAAAAACTCGCCGGGCGGAAACTTCCTTTCACAAAGAGAACTCTCCGCGACGAGGAAGCAAAAAAAATGTTCGCCGACAATCCGTACAAAATGGAGCTCATTGAGGGCATCATCAAAGATGGCGAAAAAACGACCGTCTACGACACCGGAGATTTTACCGACCTCTGCGAAGGTCCGCACGCGGAAAATACCGGAGAGATAGACACCGACGCGTTCAAACTTGACCACATCGCCGGAGCCTACTGGCGCGGAAGCGAAAAAAACAAAATGCTTACCCGCATCTACGGCATCGCATTTGAAACAAAACAAGAATTTGACGAATATCTCGCCATGGTGGAAGAAGCGAAAAAACGCGACCACCGCAAACTCGGCAAAGATCTTGATCTCTTCACTTTTTCCGATCTCGTCGGAGCGGGGCTTCCCCTTTGGACGCCGAAAGGCACCGTACTTCGCGAACAGCTGGATAATTTCGTACGAGGACTGCGCGATAAATACGGATACCAACGCGTCACCATTCCGCACATTACCAAAAAAGCATTGTATGAAACTTCCGGACACTGGGCGAAATTTGAGAACGAACTTTTCAAAATCACAACCCGCGAAGGGAAAGAATACGCGATGAAGCCGATGAACTGTCCGCATCACACGCAGATTTTTGCGCGCACGCAATGGAGCTATCGCGACATGCCGCAACGCTACGCCGAAACCACGATGGTGTATCGCGATGAACAATCGGGAGAATTGGGCGGGCTCACGCGCGTGCTCTCCATCACACAGGATGACTCGCACATCTTCGCGCGTACAAACCAGATTAAGCGGGAATTTTTCCAGACATGGGATATGATAGATACGCTGTACAACACCTTCGGTTTCAAACTCCGTGTCCGCCTTTCTTTTCACGATCCGGCAACATTTGAAAAATATCTCGGAACGAAAGAAATTTGGCGGAACGCCGAGCAAGCGCTTCGGGAAATTGCGGTTGAACGGAAAGCCGATTATTTTGAAGCGCCGGGAGA
>JBAYGK010000040.1:0-9325 GCA_041666665.1 Minisyncoccota bacterium | reverse complement strand
GGTGCTCGCTCCGCTTACCGTTGCGCCGTTCGTCGGTGCGGAAATGGAAACGGTGGGAGGGGTGGTGTCGCCGGCAGAGAGCGTTGTTGCGGAGGCCGACGGCGAGTAACCGACGGAAGGTATGCCGGCGCCGTTCACCGCTTTTACGCGATAGGTATAGGAGGTGCTTGGATTAAGACCGGTGGTGTTGGAGTATGAAGGAATTGATGGAGTGCCGATTTCAGAATAGGTGCAACTTGAGGTGAGGCAACGATCAACACGGTAACCGGAGATGCCACTGTCAGGATCGCTGGCGGCGTTCCACGTGAGATCTATTCGGGAAGAAGAAATGGCGGTTGCGGAAAGTCCGTCCGGATCGGAGGGGGGAGTGGTATCAACAGCCGCAGGTGTCGTTTCGGTCGCCGTTCCCGAATAAGCAACAGATGTCAACCCTGCGCCGTTCACCGCCAGCACACGGTAGGTGTAAGAAGTGCTCCCTGAAAGCCCGAGGGAATCAACGTATGAAGCGGAAACCGAGGTGCCGATTTCGGCGTACGTACAAGACGAGGTGAGGCAACGCTCAATGCGATATTGGGAAACGCCACTGTCCGGATCGCTGGAGGCGGTCCATGTGAGATTGATTGTATCAAAGTCGGCGGCGGTTGCGGAAAGATTGGTCGGAGTTGTGGGAGGCGTAGTATCTCCCGCCACGACTCCTCCCTTTTCAAGATCCGGAAGTCTTTGAGTAATCGTGGTCTGAATGCTGAAAGAGGAAGATCTTTTTGTTCCTTGTCCGACGGTCCCCCTCATAACGATAACCACTTTCGGCTGATCCGTATTCACGGGATCATTATCAAAGGGAATGCTTCCGGTAACGTAAAACTTGAGATCGCTGATCTTTACGTTCGTAACATCGGTTACGGGAAAAAAGGAGAATCCCGCATCGTCTGACCGTTCCAGTTTTTCGCCGGCAAGCCGATAAACGATAACTTTGTTATCCGTCGCTTTTTTAAATGCCAGATATGTGTCGCCACTCGGACAATCTTGCGGGTCATTTATGTCTCCTCCCAATCCGCAGTGAAAACTCGTACCCGTTTTTAATCCGCGAACCATGCTCTCCACAGCGGTTGAAAGATTGTCAACATTTACCCTCTCCGCCATAATTCTTCTGTACGCATCAACAATGGAAATAAAGGAACTTGAAATGGCGATAAACGTCGCCGTAAAAAGCGCTAGAGAAACCATGAGCTCTATAATGGTAAAGCCTCCGTTCCTTCTCCCCTTCTTCATAATTTTTTTTTGTGAAAAAAACATTGCTGTCTTGCCATTTTTATATTTATTCAACGGCGACCAATCCGGTCTTCCAAACCACAATCGTTTTTGAAAGAGAGCCGTCTCTTGTCTTCAGTGTTATTTCCGCATCATCGTAAGATGTCGGCACGCCACCGATCACGCCTTTAATAAATGGCTCCGGTTCAGGGCGTTTAAATGAGATATGAAGAGAATCCACCGCCGTGCACGTACCGGTTTTTTTCGTGTTCACGCACAGAGCGGATATGTAGCTTCCGTCCACAATTGCCATTTTCTCAACGCATTCGCCCATACAAGCTCCCAGATTATTGTTGATGAAATTGCCGTTAACATCGGCAAAAATAATATATGATTTGTTGTCCGGCGGATCTTCCTGAAAAGAAATTCCGTGAGCGAAATAATACGGAGCGGATAAGTTGTCTCTGCTTATGTTGGAAATTCCGTACGCTTGCGCGCGGCGTATATCCGAAGAAACAAGCGCCGCAAGAGAACTCAAAGAAAGCGCCTTGGTGGATGATCGGTAATTTCCAACGAGCGACGTAGACAGCAAGGCAAAAACGCTGATGGTAACGATCAGCTCCACAATGGAAAAACCCTTGTTGTGCGAATTGCGCGAAGAAAAAGTCATGGTCAATATATGCTGTCATTATATCAAATGGAAGCGCGTCGTTCCAGAAACTTATCCCCCTCGCGATTCAAAATGCGCAGGTGCCGGACTTTGATGTCTGTGCTGAGCTTGCGCAGTCAACCAAAGCGGCACAACACTAGCGGCACAACACTATTGACATTTTGTATAGCTTCTGATACGCTGGACACGGTATTTCTGTTAGTTCATTTACATTGACGAGAAAATACTTATTTTCTTCCTTCCAACTAAAACATAAGGAGAACATATGCAAACACACGTGCAATACCTCTTGTATGCATGTTTGGGAGCTTGCGTGCTCGGTCTTCTGTTTTCTTTCGGGAAAGCAAGATGGATTGAAAAACAAGATCCCGGCAATGAAAAAATGGTGCAAATAAGCACTTGGGTGCGCGAAGGCGCAATGGCATTTCTGAAACGGGAATATTTGGTACTGGCGATATTTGTCGCCGTTGTTACCGGATTTCTTTATTCGGCAAATGCCGGGGATTTACGATGGGGGGCGTTCGCTTATCCTATCGGTGCGGGCGTTTCCGCTCTTACCGGATATTTGGGAATGAAAACGGCAACCCTTGCGAATTGTCGGACGGCGCAAGCGGCGAGAAAAGGTATCTGCGAAGCGCTCTTCGTCGCGTTCGGCGGCGGTTCCGTTATGGGAATGTACGTCGTTTCATGGGGACTCTTCGCATTAACGGGGCTTTTCCTGTTCTTCCTGGGGCTCTTCGGCTGTGATCTTACTGCGGTTAATACGCTGGTACTTCCCGTTCTTACGAACTACTGCATGGGCGCATCTTCTGTTGCCTTGTTTGCTCGTGTCGGCGGCGGTATTTATACCAAAGCGGCCGATGTCGGTGCGGACATTGCCGGAAAAATTGTCGCGGGAATTCCCGAAGATGATCCGAGAAACCCGGGCGTGATTGCCGATAACGTCGGCGATAACGTCGGCGATGTCGCCGGTATGGGCGCGGACTTATGCGAGTCATATAACGGCGCAATACTTTCCGCCATGATTTTCGGTGCGGTGATAGGAATTGACACCGGCAACCTGATGTTCGCGATTCTGCCTCTCGTTTTGTCGGCAGTCGGCATCATCGTTTCTATTATCGGAACGCTCTTCGTGAGGACGAAAGAGGGCGGAAACCCTCAAACAGCCCTGAATATCGGTACGTTCGGAGCGGGTGCGCTTATGATCGCGCTTTCCTATCCGATCATTATCTATTTGATTCCTTCAACATTCGTTCTTGCCGGTATAACATTCTCTGCGATAGGAATTTTCTACGCATTGAGCGTCGGTTTGATCGGCGGCATCTTGATCGGTCTTATCACGCAATACTACACGGCTGAAAACCTCAGTCCCGTGAAAAAAATTGCGCTGGCCTGTAAAACAGGCGCGGGCACGAACGTCATTGCCGGACTCGGTAACGGAATGCTTTCAACCGCATTTCCTACCATCGTCTTGGGTGCTGTCATTTTGGTCGCGTATCATTTTGCCGGACTTTACGGGGTTGCTATCGCGGCAGTGGGAATGCTTTCCACTACCGGCATACAACTGGCAACCGATGCGTATGGTCCGATTGCGGACAACGCCGGCGGTCTTGCCGAAATGGCGGGACTTCCTCCGAGCGTTCGCAAGATTACCGACAATCTTGATGCGGTGGGAAATAGCACGGCGGCAATCGGCAAAGGCTTTGCCATCGGCTCAGCGGCGCTGACCGCTTTGGCTCTTTTCGTAGCTTTCAAGCAAGCGGTTCATTTGGAAACTATTGATGTTTCCAACCCGGTCGTTATGGTCGGATTGCTTATCGGCAGTATGTTGCCATTCCTGTTCGCGGCATTTTCAATGTCCGCCGTCGGTGAAGCGGCTTGCGCTATTGCGGAAGAAGTGGCTCGGCAATTCCGCGACATCAAAGGTCTTCTGGAAGGAGTTCCCGGCGTGTATGCGGATAACACCAAGTGCGTTGATATTGCTGCCCGCGAAGCCATTAAAAGGATGATGGCTCCCGCATTGATCGCGATCGCAACACCGGTATTCGTCGGCTTCGTCGGCGGTCCGGAAATGCTTGCGGGCGTGCTCGTGGGAACAACCGGAACCGGCGTAATGATGGCGCTTTTCATGGCCAACGCCGGCGGTTCTTGGGATAATGCCAAGAAACACATTGAAGGCGGAGGCTTGGGCGCGGAAAACGGAAAAGGTTCCGATGTTCACAAAGCGGCGGTAACCGGCGACACCGTCGGCGACCCCTTCAAAGACACTGCGGGTCCATCGCTCAACATTCTCATTAAATTGATAAGCATGGTTGCGCTGGTTATCGCGCCGATGCTCATTTAAGAAATGAGTTAGTCTAAAAGTCAGGGGGGCATGTCGCAAGACATGCCCCTTTTTTATAAGACCCGCGAGGCGAAAAAACTTGACTTATGCATTTTCTTGTTATAGGATATTCAGTCTGGACATTGGCGGTTTTCTCATAAGCCGTGCGATGAATTTGTTCTTTCATACTTTAACATCACAAGGAAGCATTGCATGAAAAAATTAATGATGGCGTTTGTCATGATGTTTTTCGTGTCAGTCGGAGCGGCGTATGCGGAAAGCGTCAATCTGAACGATTTGAAACAATACGACCCCAATCCTCCTTCTCTGAAGGATAATCCGCCGCCGCCTTTGCCGAAACCGGATAAAACGCCCGGAGAAAAAATAAAAGAAACCCTCCAAGAAAAGTTGCAAAACACGCGCCCCGGTCCGGGTAACGGAGCGGCAAGAGGATAAAAAATTCACGCGCGATTTTACAATCCGCCGAAACGCGAAGAAGAGGTGAAAATGAAAAAATTGATGCTAGCGCTCACCACCGTATTTTTTTTATCAGCGGGAATGGCGTATGCCGAAACCGATGATTCTCAAGATTCAAGTTCCGCCCCGTCCGATTCAACATACGATGCAAACCCGTCTTCCGAAACGTATCGCGATGTTGACCCGAAACCGTATTTGGAACGGGATCAAACACCCGCCGAACAAGAAAAAGACAATTACACGGATGATGTAAAAAAATTCATTGATGATAGGTGGAGTTAAAAAGAAAACTGCAAAAAGATCCAACCCGCCGGAACATCGGCGGGTTTTATTTTGTTTCAAAAAAGAATACCGATTGAAAATCCCCCTTTGAAATGTGCGGGGTTGGCGGATATTTTGGAATTAAGACATCGCTAAAACCGTTTGTTTCAATTCAACAAATTCAGTCCGATCAACTTTTTCTTTAATTTCAATTTTTCTTTCAGAATCACCCTCCATGAGTACTCCTATCATTTCCGTATGCATTTTTTGAGTATGGACAACTTCTTTAAGGACACCTTCCATTTGGTCAACTTTATTAACCAACCCGTTCACCGTATTTGTTAATTCACCAACATTGTCGGTTAATATTTCCACCTTATCATTTAAACCAAGAACCCCTTCAGCCACCGCAGAAAGTTTACTTTGAAAATCTTCCGATAATGCGCCTGTATGCCTTTGCGTGTTTTTCTCGGATTCTTCAACTAAAGCACCGATATGCCGTTGCATATTTTCATCATATTTTTTTAGCAAAACCTCAAATTTATTTTCATCGTTCATGCATATATTTTATAGCAATACAAAAATCAAGTCAATTTTTTTTCAAAGAAAAAGACACCTTTTCGGTGCCTTTGTCTACCGGTGTAGACCCTAGCGGACTTGAGTCACGCATAAATTTTTATTGCGACAAAAATTTTCCGCTTTCATTACATGAACAGTAGACCTTTTCAATATTTTACTTCGCTCACCGCTCATAAAATATTAGAAGAAGGTTTTACGGAATGGGCACCCTTCCCACTCCTCACCCGTCTCGTCTGCCCGTGCTCGGGCATGACTCCGACCGTTCAAGTCCGCACGCGAGAGAAGCAGTTCTCTCGCTTAGGTTCCGCAAAAAAATCGCCCTTCGGGACGATTTTGTTTGTGGACTCGGGTATTATATTTTGGAACAAGTTTGTGTTGGAATGTGCGAGATTAGTGGAGATTTTGAAATAAAAAACCGGGGCTTATGCACCCCGGTGGTATCAATATCTTCTTCTTATTGATGAAATTTTATTTACACGGAATCCTTATTTTTATTTTCGTTGAAACTCGGACATTTAGACAACTCCGCGAGAAACTCGGTCCGTGCTTCTTCAAATGATTGCGGGGTCTTCGGCATCGCATCTATGTCTTTTTGAACTCGTGCGCCAAGTCGTCTCACAATGGCAATTTTTTCGTCTTCGGTTTTATCTGACATGGTATTTCCCCTGTCGTACTGTTGGATGGAACATATCCAAAGACACCATATCACATTAATGATATGGTGTCAATTTTTATTTTACAGAAACAAAAATAAATGCTTTTTTGTAAATGCGTATCCGGAACTTGATTTGAGATATTTTTCAAATTCTAATGCTTTTTGTTTTTCAAGAAACGCGCAGTACCAGACTATTTGGTACGGTCGTTTAGTGTTTGAATATTTCGCTTTTCCAGAATTATGTTCTTGGAAACGTTTTTTGAGATCAGCGGTTACTCCGATATATCGACTTCCATCTATTTTGCTTTGCAGAATATATACGTAATGCATAATTTTAAAGCTTGCTGCCCCACTACGCCCAAATTGTGCTACGCTCTTGCTTCGCACAATAAGGGCTACGCGGGACACCACTTCGCATTTGTTAGTTCGAGTTCGATTTTCCAAATTCGTGTGCTTGCACCGCGAAGCCCCCTTGCGTAGCTTGGGGGCGAAGTGGTGGACCCTAGCGGACTTGAACCGCTTGCCTCCGGAGTGCAAAACCGGTGCTCTAGCCAGATGAGCTAAGGGCCCATACGATGTATGGGTATTTGGTATAGGTATAAGTATACGACGACGATTACCGATACCAAAGTATCGTACTATAAAAATCGCTTTTTTTCAAGACCGCAATGCCAGGTTCACGATATGATCCAAAAATTCCGGCAAGGTGGCGCCGATGGCGTGCAACGATTTCGGCAGAAGGGATTCCTCCGTCAACCCGGGGAGCGTGTTCACTTCCAACATATAAATTCTGCGCGGGGTTACGATAAAATCGGAACGCGAATAATGGCGGAGGCGGAGAACTTTGTGCGCCAGTTTCGCCATGTTTTGTATCGTAGCGCTTTCTCTTTCCGAAAAATGCCCCGGGCATATTTCTTGGGTTCCTCCGCCGTACTTTGCGTCATAATCAAAAAAGGATTTATCCGAAGCGGGACGTATTTCAACAGGCAAAAGAGAATAAAAATCTTGTCCGCGGAAAGAATCAATGACTCCGCACGTCGCTTCTCTTCCTTCTATGAATTCTTCAAAAAGAATATCCCAGCCGGTTTCCGATAATTCATTGATTGCGGAAACGAGATCTTGCGCATCTTTTATAATGTATGTCCCGACGGAAGAACCGCCGGAAACGGGTTTCGCGATCATCGGCAACGGTACGATTCCGAGTATTTCAAATACGAGAAATTGAAAAGTATCGTTGTGTTCCGTTTCTTCACGGAGACGATTTCCCGAAACCGAAAAATACGACGGAGTCAAAATTCCCGCTCTTTGAAAAATCTCCTTGGAAAGAACCTTGTTCATTCCGAGAGAAGACGGAAGGGATGCCGAACCGGTAAAAGGGATGCCGAACATTTCAAATATCCGCTGGACTTTTCCGTCCTCGCCGTACTCTCCGTGAAGAGCGTTAAACACAACGTCAACCTTGCGCGATATCTTCGCCGGTTCCACAGGTATGCCGTTCGCGTGCCACATGCCGTCTTTCGTCATCAAGAGATCAACGGGAAAATATTTGTGTTCCGACAGATGCCGCAAAACAGAAGCGCCCGTCTTGAGGGACACTTCATACTCGGGGCTCGTTCCGCCCCGCAAAACTCCGACACGAATTTTCTCCATATCTCTATCATACTACACTTTCGCAAAAAAAGTTATGTGGATAGCGCGGACGGACGGAAAACCTTTATCATCGCGGCAATACGCCACATAAAAATCGGGCGAGTTATGAGCTCGCCCGATCCGCATTGTTTGCGTTTGGTTCGTCTTTAAAAAAGACGCTTGCTTTTGAATTTTTCAAGAAGAACGCGGCGCGCGGAATAACTCATCTCTTTTATTTCATCATGAAAAATTTTATGTTCGCACATCGGACATTGAACATAAAAAAGATAAGCGGTTCTGCACTTGAAATCACTTTCTTGGCGTTCAAAAGAGTGCTTGCACTTTTCACACCATACTTTTAACATTTTTGCATACCTCTCGTAATAATCTATAGTAGATTATACACCATATTATTTATAATGTCAATGTCTGAATCCAAAAACTCAACTTTATCTCTAAAAAACAGATTTAAGTTGTCATTCCCGCGCATGGTGGGAATCCAAACCGTCGCTTAACTACGTGGATCCCCGCATGCGCGAGGATGACGGACGAGGAGTTTTTGGATTCACGGCTGGGGCGGAAAAAAAATTCCCTATTAATTTTGCGACCGCAAAATTAATAGGGAATTAAAATGAGACAGAACCGGAACACTTCTGATGACAGTGCGGCATTTTCCAAAATGTTTCGCGGTAAGGAGAATTCAAAAAATACCGCTTGCCTAAAGTTCTTATTTTTTACAGGATTGCCCTCAACAATAAAAATAACGGCAACGAAACGTCTATAAACTTTGCGACCGCAAAGTTTATAGACGTTATGGAGAGAGAAAATAAAATGGGGCGCGACGACGACAGTAATGAATTGCCGATGATAATGCCATAAAAAAAACAAACAATGATCATCGCTTCGGACTCTGCCGAAAATTACAACCATACAAAAGGCGGGGATTTTAACCCCCGCCCGCATCCGTTTATTTTTTTCTGCTCCAATCTTTTTTTATTTCCCCGCGCGCCTTCGCGGCTTTTTTCATTTTTTGCGAAGCGATGCGGGCAACATTCATATGGGCGCCGCACCCGAGGCAAACAACGTGATACCTGTCTATGATGAACGGTTTTTCACCGCCCTCGGTTGCGGGAACGTTGCAATAACGGCCGGCAATATGGTTAATGTCTTCCGCGTGAAATTCCCTTTCCTTTCCGCACTCCCCGCAGACAACCGTATATATTTTTACTTTCCCGCTCATTTTGTTCACTCCTCTGTTATCATTCGGTTCTGCTATGTATTTTACTTCATTACGGCTATTTTGTCAACAGACTGAAACGACGAGAATAGAATACGACGGGACGAGAATAGAGAATGAAAAATGGAGAATAGATTACCGACGACAAACGCTTGACATTTTTTAAAAATTGAAAAATTTTTAAAAATCTATTTTCTATTTTCTATTTTCTATTTTCTATTTTCTATTTTCTATTTTCTATTTTCT
>JBAYGK010000039.1:0-9525 GCA_041666665.1 Minisyncoccota bacterium | reverse complement strand
TTACAATGTTCATAAAGAAACAAGGGGCGATTGATTGATAAAAGGCGACACATACCTTTTATTTTAGCAAATCACCCCTTGTTTTCTTTAGTTTTACGTGTGGAAAAGTGCAGGCACTTCAGAAAGACATGTTTTGTCTTTTTTGTCGCACATTTCAACCCCCTAAGGCATTGTTGTTCATTTGAATCCAAGAGCAAGTATACACGGCAATATGATGTTTGGCAACGAAAATAAGCCTTGCGATATGAATATCGCAAGGCTTATTATGCAAAACTCTTTATGTATCGTTCTTGCCTTCGGTTCCAATATTCTTTCCCCCTTCCTTTTCCCACTTTTTTTCCTGTTCCGCAAAATCTTTCGGCAGATAACTTTCGGAAGAAGCCTTGCCTGTTTGCGGTCGGAGCACATGAAGCCTCCGCTGACCGTTCCTATAGAGAATATGATCTTCGCCTCCCGATAATTTCGGGCCGGTAATGATTGGCGGTTCAAAACCGAGCACGTCCGATATTTCTTTGGACAAAATATCTATTGAATTGCGGTAATTGTCGCGGTGGTTGTTATCAAATTCTTCTCCCACTACGTCAACATAGTAATTACCGCCCATGATAACCGCGTCAATCGTTCCCGGAATGCATCTTTTTTTTATTTCCTGAAGCCGCAACCGAAAATCTTCCGAAAATTTCTCAGGGTGTTCTTTGGTAAAAAAATTGGGTTCCTCGTGGCTCACGAAAGAAATATCTTCCTTCGTTTCCTTATCTTGTCCCGTTACCACCGTGCCGGTGCAGTCTCCGAAAGTTTTGGAAAATTTGTCGGTGTTGTCTATTGCGGAGATGACGTAGGTTTGATAACCGGCGTTTTTGAAATCCTTTTCGGCCAATTTTTCCGGATTTGCGTAAAAATTAACGCTTTCCACTTCGCGAGTGTCGTCGGAAAAAAGCAATTCTTCAAATTCGCCCAAATCTTCCATATTGTCATACGTGTCCACGCAGGCGATGATTGGCTTGATTCCCTTGTTCAAATGCTCGGATTTTAGCGCATTTTTATATTCGGTTGAATGTGGTGTTTCCATTATATTGTTGATTATAACAGATGAAAGCCCGCGAGCAAACTCTGGATTGTATAAAAATATTTTTTATAACTTTATTCTTCTTCATCCTCTCCCTCTTTCGGCACATACATGTTTTCCGCCCACTTTTTTTCTTGTTTCTCAAAATCTTTCGGCATATAACTTTCCGTTGAGACATCGCCGGTTTCGGGCCGGAAAACATAGAGTCGGCGATTATCGTTATCAAAATAGAGATGGTCATCGCCGGGAACGTTTTTGGGACCGACAACGACAGCCGGATCAAAACCAAGCACGCTCCTCACTTCTTCCGAAAGAGCGGGGATAACATCGCCATAATTTTCGCGGGTGCTTTTTAACGCCCCCTTATTCCCCTTTTTTGTGATATAATTTCCGCCCGCAATAACGGCATCAATCGTACCCTCTTTGCATCTGTTTTTTATTTCAAGAAGCCGGGAGTGAACATCCGCTGAAAATTTCTCAGGATGACCCGTCAGAAGTTCGTTCGGATCTTGATGGCTCAAAAATGAAATATTTTTCCCGGTTTCTTTGTCAATGCCGGAAACAACGATGCCCGTACATTCGCAATAGCCGCGAGAAAATTTGTTTTGTTCATTGACGGGAGAAACCGCATAGGTTCCGATTCCCGCGTTTTTTATGTTCTCATCGTCAAGATCTTCCGGATATGCATAAAAATTCACATGAAGAGCGGACGGCATCTTCTCGCGAAAATCTTTTTTTTCAAATTCCGAACGATGGTCAGTCGTGTCAACGCAGACCATAATCGGCTTGATTCCGCTGTTCAAGTGTTCGGATTTGAGCGCGTTTTTATATTCGGTTGAATGTGGCGTTTCCATGGTGTTTTTATTATACCAGATGAAAGTGAGCATATAAACCCGTCTATACGGAGGGATACCCTCCGTATGCAGTGTGCTTTTTACAGAGGGCATCCCTCTTGTATCACCCGCCTCCTGTTTGCAGAGGGATGCCCTCTGCAAAAATTTACAAATATGCCCGCTTGTCGTATTATAAACATCATGATTAATGCAAAAATAATTGAAGGACTTACGCCGGAGCGTTTCTGGCGCCATTTGTCGCAAATCGCCGAAATTCCGCGCGGATCGGGCAACGAATCCGGAGTTCGGGAATATGTGATAAGCATTGCACAGCAAAACGGGCTGAATTTTAAAACCGACAAAATCGGAAATCTCGTCGTGATTCACGGCGCGACCGAAGGCATGGAAAATCTGCCGAGCGTTGCGCTTCAGGGACATATGGACATGGTGTGCGAAAAAAATGCAAGCGTTATTCATGATTTTTTGAAGGACCCGATTTGTTTTGCGCGCGAAGGAAACATTATGAAAGCGGTCGGAACAACCGCCGGTTTTGACAACGGGGTCGGCGTGGCGGCGATGTGCATGCTTATGGAAGATGAACTCCCTCACGGCGCCCGCGAATATCTTTTTACCGTTGAAGAAGAATCGGGCTTGGACGGCGCGAAAGGGCTTGAAAAAGATTTTATCGCGAGCGGAATTCTCATCAATTTGGATACGGAGGAAGAAGGTCGGATATACATCGGCTGTTCGGGCGGAAAAAATACGAAAGGAATGATGCCTCTCGCCACCGAGCCGGTACCCGCCGGACATACGGCGATTGCCCTTACCGTGTCGGGACTCAGCGGCGGACATTCTGGTTGCGATATTCATGAAAATCGCGGCAATGCCATAAAACTTTTGGCGCAGGCTCTTTCTTCCATTCACGCGGAAACAGATGCCCGTCTTTCTCATATAAGCGGAGGGGGCAAACACAACGCGATCCCGAGAGAGGCTGAAGCTCATATCCATATTCCCGTGGATCAAGTTGAACTCGCCAAGCATTTGGTGCATGATGTTGCCGATCAACTGAAAAAAGAATACGGGGAAACGGAATCGGTTCTTTCCGTTGAGTTGGCTCTCATGGATGCGGAAGAAGGCTTGGAAACGCATGTATTCAAACCTGAATTGCAAACGGCGCTTCTGGAAGTTCTCATGGCTTTGCCGCACGGCGTTCATAAGATGAGCGAATCGGTGCCTGGACTTGTTGAAACATCTTCCAATCTCGCTTCCGTTAAACATGAAAACGATGAAATCGCCATTGTAACAAGCCAGCGAAGTTCGGATCATTCGGGACTTCTTGAAATAAGCGAGGCGGTAAAGAACGCATTTGAGTGCGGAAATTTCGCGATTGAACATTCGGAAGGTTATCCGGGCTGGAATCCCGATATACATTCCCCCTTGCTTAAAACGGCGGTCGGGGTTTACGAATCGCAATTCGGCGCAACTCCGGAAGTGAAAGCGGTGCACGCCGGACTTGAGTGCGGTATCATCGGAGAAAAATTTCCCGGAATACAAATGCTCTCCATCGGCCCGACGGTAAAAAATCCGCATTCCCCCGACGAGTTGCTTGAAATAGACACGATTCCGAAATTCTTGAAATTTCTTGCCGCGCTTCTTGCGGAGATACAATAAATTTTCCGCGCAAAAAAAAAGACGGCGCCCTGAACGAAAAAGCGCCGTCTTTTTTTTTGTTGCGTTTTTAATAGATTTGTTTTTCAATAAATCTCGCCATTTCGTCCGTTTGCACGGGGCCGAGCGTGAGCGTTTTTACGCCGTGAGCGCGAAGCGTTGTCTGATTACCCCCTTCAATGGGTCCGCCGATGTAAATAATGGGCGTTGATCGCGAATCCGGCATACTCCGTATTCCCGTGACGAATGCCGACACTTCATCATAATAATTGGGGAGGATTATCGTAATCACCCCGGGGTGAACCGAACGGATACCCTGCATCGCCTCCTGAAAATCACTGCATGTGGTTACCTGTACGCCGAGATGAGCGAGCGCCAGCGCATATTCGCGCGTGTGCATGGAACCTCCGATAAGAAGAGCTTTTTTCATAAATGTTTTTCTCTGTTAAATTTTTAATATGTTCTCTTTATCCTCTATCCGTCGGTAAACATGTCATCGTCCGGATCCTCGTACGGAGAATCGTCGTCATATATGTTTTTCTCCCATTTTTTTTCTTGTTCCGCAAAATCTTTCGGCATATAGCTTTCCGTTGAAGTATCGCCGGTTTCGGGTCTGAACAAGTGAAGCCGACGATTTTCGGTATCGTAAAACAAATAATCGCCGTATCCCGGTACATTTTTCGGCCCGGCAATCACTACCGGTTCAAAACCGAATACACTTTCCATTAATCGCGCAAGAAGGGCGATTGAATTGCGGTATGCTTCTCTTTGTTTGGCGAATCTTCCGGTACGACGAGGCTCAGTGATATAATTTCCGCCGGCAATAATCGCATCAATGGTTCCGGGGACGCACCTGCTTTTCATTTCTTCAAGAGAGGATTGCATGTCCGATAAAAATTTTTCCGGGTTCGCCAAAAAATGGAACGGATCTTCGTGACTCAAAAAGGAAATATTTTTCCCCGTTTCTTTGTCTACTCCGGCAACCACCACTCCGGTACATTCGGTAAAGCCTTCCGAAAATTTATTCGTTTCGTTTACGGGTGAAATAAGGTATGTTTTAAAACCGGCGTGTTTGATGCCTTTTTCGTCCATTTTTTTCGGTTTTAAATAATAGTCCACGTTGGTCGGTCTGTCCGGACTGTTTTTCAAATCTTCCAACGTCTTGAGGTTTTCATGCGTGTCCACGCAGGCGATTATCGGTTTAATCCCCTTGCTTAGATGCTCGGATTTGAGCGTATGTATATATTTGGGCGTTTCTTTGTTTTCCATTATGTTTCTCATTATAGCAAAAGAATTGCCGTACGTAAAAATTTTTCATGTTTTTCGCAAACCGGAAAATATTTGACAAAAACCGACATATATCATAGTATAACAACAGGTTTGCACCATTAAATTTTGGAGTATATACGTATGAGCGCAATCATTATTACCTGCGAAGAATTTGTCGCGCGCCGCGAAGCTCGCGACCGAGAGAGAGAAGCGGAAAAACTGAAAAAAAGATTGCTGACATCGCCCGAGAATCGGACGGAAGAAGAGGAAATGGATATATTCGCAATCGTACTGGATCAGCTTTCAGAACCGACAAAAAAATATCCGGGATCGGTTCTTACGCAATTGTCCGCAAAAAAGGAGACATGGGAAACAAACCCGCTCGCCGGGATTTTGCGCAACGTCGCGGAATTTGCCGGATATCATTTTCAAGAGACGCTCTTTGACGATCGCATTGCCACCATAACGATAATAAAAAGCGAACATTCGGAAGAAGAAGACGACGAGTAATCGCTTTTTTGGACGACCGCGTGCAAAAAAATAGCGTGTTTATGAAAAAAATAAGGCATTTCGCTTCATAGCGAAATGCCTTTTCTTTTGTTCGGCACATCTTTTGTGGCATATTGTCTTGCTTTTGGTATAATGTTGACATGAAAGAAGGATTTAAAGAATTGCCGGAATCATACTGGCACGATCTCGCAGTTCGTATCGGCGAAAAATTCAGCGGTGAAAAACCGTCCCCGATGCAAATTCGCGCCATGACGCTTTTGGAACTTGCGGGAATTCCGAGCGGGCAATATTCGGCGCTCAAAACTGACGATGAAGCCGCAAGGACAAATCCCGAAGAGGACAAAATCATTGCGGAAAACATTACCAATAAAGCAGGGTTGCTTATTGAAGGAACGGGAGGAATCACCTCCCGCGACTTGCGTGACCGGTACTCGGATGGAATTCCCGAGGAAGTGTTGAGCCATCTTGATCCGGAAGTGCGGAGAATAGTGGAAACGATGTACGAATACGAAGAGTATGCAAAAAAACCGGAGCCAATTGTTCCCGGCACAGAGGGTGTCGGTGCGGCACGTCCCATTAATTTGCACTTTTTGCCCGGAAGAATACCCTATGTGTCGGTCGGCTGTTCCCATACGAAAGGATGGATGAATTATTACAGCCGTTTCTTGAAAGATGCCGGGAAAAACGCCCGGGTTATTTCCATTGAGGGGTATTTTAATTATCCGTTCGGTAAATCTTTAAACCGTATGTGGGAACGCGAAGACGACGATACCGGCTATGGAACAACCATAAAAAATCTCGTTCGGGAGGGATATGACGGTTATTTAACCGAAGTTGACGGCCGCGACGAGTCGCGCGTTTCCATTGATACGGAAATCACAAGGCTCGGAAATTCTCGCTTTCCGAATCTTCCCGATTCGTTTTATGAAAAATATTTGGAATATCTGAAAAGAGAAGACCCGAAGTTCGGGGAAAATATCGGAACCTCCGAACGACTGGAAAATTTTCTAAAAAAACAATCTGCAACCGCCGCCTCTCAAGAAGAAGAAAATCAGAACTACGCCGAAAAAAATAAAAAAATATATACGGAAAGAATGTCGCTTGCAAATGACGGAGAAATGTCGGCGGAAATTACCGGAAACGAACTTGGCGGGCTGATATATTCCGACGCGCTTGCCGCCGTCAAATTACATCTCATCGGCAGAATGATGAACGACGGCGTGATAACGAAAGGCGCGATAGTTGACTACGAAGGGGGGAGTCACTTGTCTTCAAAATCATTTTTCCTTCAAAATCCGGAATATGCGATGGAAATTGTTTTGCGTGCGTTGCCCAACTTGCTTGCCGGAACTGCTGACAAATCGTTTCTCAATTATCTTACGGCGTCAAATTTTGCCAAAAAGGTCTTTGACCATACGGACTGGGAACAAGTCATACGCGAAATTTTCAGAATTCCGCTTAAAAAAGTCGCCAAACCAATGCCCGGCGCGGATAGCGTTCTACCGGGAGAAAATCAGCGGCCGATGATGGAAACGCATCGCGATGATTATGTTTTAAAAACCATTCTCGCTTCCCAAAAAGAAGGAAAAAGAGAGGTAAAAGATTGGACGGAAGAAATGGAGGTTTTGATAAAAAAATTCGCGGAGAAAAAACGGCCGATTTAAAAAAAATCCACCCGACACTACTGAGAGCATTTTTTTTGCGAATCGGCGGTTCATACAAAAAAAGGGTGACCGAAGCCACCCCTTTTACATTCTTAAAACTAAAGAGCAAATTCTGTGCCGGTTCGCCGCGCGAGCGGAGAACCGGCATCGTTTTTTTAACATATGCGCGGGAGAATCTCTCCCACAGGCATATGGATCGGTTTTTCGGAACCGAGCAGGGTTTTGGCTGTTACCAATCCCTTTTCGTGTTCGGCGACGACTTCGCCGATAATCGCGGCCTTTTCTCCGCCTTCAAATTTTTGAAGAATGGAAACCGCTTTTTCAGCATCTTCCGGTTTTACAAAAAGAACAAATCTTCCTTCGTTGGCAATATGGAGCGGATCAAGACCGAGAATTTCAGCAAGTCCGCGAACGTTTTCGTCAACGGGAACTTTTTCTTCTTCAATGCGAATGTGAAGTTTTGCAGAACGCGCGATTTCATTTAGAACCGCAGCAACTCCGCCTCGCGTGGCATCTCGCATACAAAGCGGATTTATATAATCGTAGTACAACTCGCGTACCATTCCATTTAATGGCGCTGAATCGGAAAGAATCGGAGGATCCAGTTCCATGCCGTTTCTCACCGACATGATCGCCATACCGTGGCGTCCTATATCCCCAGACACAATGATTTTATGCCCGATCCCCACATTCTGTACATCCGGAACAATTTTCGTAATAGCCCGAATCTCACCAATGCCGCTCGTGTTTATGTATATTCCGTGGCCTTGTCCGCGTCCTACTACCTTCGTATCGCCAGTCACAACTTTCACACCGGCTTTTGCAGATGCTTCAGCAATTGAATGAACTATTCTTTCAAGGTCTTTCATTGGAAATCCCTCTTCCAGAATAAATGCGATGGAAATATATTTCGGTTGTGAACCACGCATGGCAAGATCATTAACCGTGCCGTGAACCGCAAGCGAACCAATATCACCGCCCGGAAAAAAAATCGGATCTATAACGAATGAGTCGGTGGTAAAACTTATAAATTTCGGTTCGGCAATATACACACAGGCGGCATCTTGATCCGACTGTAGGTCAGGATACGCTTTTGCGAACATTTCGCTAATGAGCTTTTGCATGCTCTCTCCGCCCGATCCGTGGGCCATCGTGACTACATCCGTATCTTTGTACCCTGTCACAGGGCATTCTAAATTGTAAGTCATTTAGTTTCTCCTGTGTCTTTGTTGTACAAAAAGTATGCCGCGCATGCGCCCTCCGAGGAAACCATAAGCGCTCCCGTAGGATGCTCTTGCGAACATTCCTTTCTGAAAAAAGGACACTCTGTTGGTTTTATTTTCCCCGTCAGAACGAGACCGCAATATTTATTTGGTTCGGGTTCTTTGCGGGCATTGATGTTTTTCCATTTTATTTCGGCATCGTAATGAAGATATTCCTCGCGAAGACCGAAACCGCTGTTTGGTATCGCTCCGATACCGCGCCATTTTCGGTCCACCACCTTGAAGAATTTATTGATGAGCGCTTTGGCGACGGTATTGCCCGCACCTTTTGCCACCCATCCGTACGCATTCTCAACTTCCGCACGGCTATCTCGTATCTGTTTCAGACACATGAGTACGCCGTTTAGAATATCAACCGGTTGAAAACCGGTAACGACGATCGGAACGCCATACTTTTCAACCAGCGGTTCATATTCTTCGGTTCCCATAATCGTACACACGTGCCCGGCGGCAAGTATGCCATCAATCACGCATTCCGGATCGCTTAAAATAACCAGAAGCGCGGGAGGAACGCGAACCATCGTTGGCAAAATTGAGAAGTTTTTTACGCTGTCTCTTTCGGCAACGCAAAGCGCTTCGGTAATCGGCCATGTGGTCGTTTCAAATCCGATGGCAAAGAATATCACTTCTTTGTCGGGATTTTGTTTTGCGATCTCAACCGCTTCGGTCGGCGCGTACACCCACCGAATATCGGCGCCTTTCGCTTTGGCTTCAAACATATTTTCGTCCGAGCCGGGAACGCGCAACATATCGCCGAAAGAGGTAAATATCACGTTCGGCTGTTTCGCGAGTTCTAAAGCGAGGTTGATGGTCTCAATCGGTGTAACGCATACCGGACATCCGGGTCCGTGGACAAATTCCACTTCATCGGGAAGAGCGGTATGAATACCGTATTGCAAGATTGAATGTGTTTGCCCTCCGCAGATTTCCATCAGACGAATCGGCAATTTTATTTTCGGGTTTTGTTTAATCTCCGCGACAACTTTCGCAATCTCGGCGATCACCCCCTCCGCGACTTCCCTGTCGCGAAATTCAGTTACGTATTTCATTATCCGATCCTCTTACAGTGCGGAATATTCGCGCAACAATTCCAGTGTTTCGCGAGCGCTTTCTTCGTCAATGACAGAAAGCGCGCTTCCCGCATGAGTTAAACAGTAGTCGCCTTCCTTCGCGTCAGGGCAAGCCAAAAGCGAAATGCCGCTTTTAACCGCCCCGCCAAAATTCACTTTGGC
>JBAYGK010000038.1:0-9570 GCA_041666665.1 Minisyncoccota bacterium | reverse complement strand
CACCTTGGGCGACGACGAACCTTTTGACGGAAGCCACTCATTTGACAACGATGGAGAAATCGTTTCCTACTACTGGAACTTTGGCGATGGGAGCACAACGACAAAAAATGTCGCCACAACCACTCACGCGTATACCGCAACATCCACCTTTACGGTACAGCTCATCGTTACCGACAATGAAGGCGCAACCTCCACTCCCGATACCGTAACGGTGACCATTGCCCCGCAATGCTTTGATGGAAAAGATAACGACGGAGATCACAAAATTGACTACCCGACAGACCCCGGATGCAGGTGGTACGATGACAATGACGAAAGGGATGTCAACGCTCGTCCTATTGCCGATGCCGGTCCGGATAAAATCGTCACCTTGGGCGATGCCGTAACTCTTGACGGAAGCGGTTCAACCGATGATAAAAAAATCGTATCCTACGAGTGGAACTTCGGGGACGGCAGTACCACGACAAGCGCGATTGCCACAACTACCCGCACATACACTGCAACCAGTACGTATACCGTCACCCTGACGGTCACGGACGATGAAGGGGTGATTTCTGATCCGGATACCGCCGTAATCACGGTTGCCACACAATGTTCCGACGGAAAAGATAATGACGGAGACGGAAAGATTGATTACCCGACAGATCCCGGATGCGATTCTCCGGACGACAACGATGAGGCTGATAACAAACTTCCCATTGCCGTACTCTCCGCAAGTCCGACTTCAGATCTTCCCAATAAACCCATTTCTCTCAACGGAACAGGATCCCATGATCCCGATGGAACAATCGCGCTCTACGAATGGAACTTCGGAGACGGGGTCATTGCGACAACGACGACCGCCTCAACGACATCTCATACGTACGGAACACCGAACACCTACACCGTAACGCTCGTCGTTACCGACAATGAAGGCGCAACGAGCACGCCGGCAACCCAAACGATAACAATCACCACGCCACCCACCGGATGCGTTAGCAATTGCGGAGGCGGAGGAGGAGGTGGCGGAGGCGGATCGGTCATTCAACCCTCGCTTCAAATTACCAACGAGGTTGTTGAGAAAGGACCCGTTTCCGGAACCGCTCTTGTCAAATGGCAGACCAATCTTCCCGCAGACAGCCGCGTTGCTTACGGCACATCTTCCGTGACCGTTTTCCCGATCGGGGATTCCAAATACGGATATCAAATTGACACAACAACGCTTTCCAACCTGATTACCTCTCACACTATGGCGATATTCGGACTTAATCCGAATCTCACGTATTACTTCAGACCGCTTTCCAAAACTTCAACCCTTTCCGCGATTGGAAAAGAATTGACCCTTGCGCCGAGCGAATGTTATTACCTCCGCGAATTTATAAAATACGGAGCGAACAACAATCCGATTGAAGTAAAAAAACTCCAGGTATTTCTCAACGAGTTTGAAGGCGCGAAACTTGACGTAACCGGCTTCTACGATCTTGCGAGCTGGAATGCCGTTACTCTGTTCCAGAATAAATACAAAACAAACGTTCTTGACCCTTGGGGAAATACTCCTCTCGGTTATGTATATCTCACGACAAGGAAACAGGTAAACGAAATATACTGCAGGGCGGCTTTCCCGCTTGATGCAAACCAGACAACCGAAGTGAACGCCTACCGGGCTTTGATGGAGAGCTTGCGCGCGCAGGGAATTGTTTCTCCGGAAGGAACGGTGTTGGGAGCTTCGGATAATACGAGTACTGAAATCGCCTCCGTCTCTTCCGAACAAGCAGACATCGGCACGACGACTGCGGCAAAAACCGAAACCGGCAAAACCCCCTCTGTAACAAATCGCGGCGCCTTCACCAACATGCTCGGATCCGCCTACGGATCGGTCGCGGGAACGGTTTCCTCAAACTGGCTTTCTCTCTTGCTTCTTCTTATATTAATTCCCACGGGAGTTTACGCGGTAAAGCTGTACAGAGAAGAAGAACCGATTTCCAAAATCTTTGACGAAGGAAAAGAAGAACCCGCCGACGACGACCTCGGATTCGGTACTATGGAAGAAGAATATCCGGACGATATAATTTAATAATCAACAAACAAAAGACCCTGCTATAAAAAAGCGGGGTCTTTTGTTCTTGTCGTTTGTTTTTTTTATTTTTTCCGTCCGCGGGCGGAAAATCTTAAATCGTACATCTTGAATCATTTCGCGCATACCCCTTCCGCCCACAATCCCCGTTTGTTTTTTCGCGCTTCGTTTTCCGCTTGCATGAATTCTTTTTGATATTTGTACGGCGCATCATAGGCGTACTCATGTCCGTATCCGTTTTCTATCATGAGCCGGTTAAAATTCGTGCCATCATCCAAAAAAACGTAGGCGAGCATTCGTCCGTATTTGTCGTGTTCTCCTTGAGATGAATCCATTTCCAGCCGCACGGATTTTCCCGCAAGAATTTTTTTCGCTTCGGCGGACGCTTCTTTCCCGAAACATTCAACCGTTTTTCTCGGGTCAACAGCCTCCGGCGTATCAAGACCGATAAGGCGCACGCTTTTGTTCGCGCCGTTTATTTGCACGACAAACGTATCGCCGTCAATAACGCGCACGACATTATAAAGCTCTCTTGTCGGAATTGAAACAGCGATTCGTTTTTCAACAGAAGCGGGGAAGGGAATGCCTTGATCGTGAAAAAATATGCCGACTAATGTTCCAAGAAAAAAATAGATTAAAACCGGATGCTTTTTCATGTCATGTATTTTACCGCGTTTCCACGTGAAAAAACAGGCATTCAAAACCACCCATTTCCAATTTTCTTCCCCATCAAATCAATTATCCCCATATTTAAAGCCATAAAACGCGAAAAGGCGGTATACTGAGAGTATTAAAGGTCTAACTTAAATACACCCATTATGCACACCGCCCCTTGCGTATCTACAATATCGCAAAAATTGTCTCCGCGCAAACAAATTTCATTCTTGCGTGAACATTTCACCAAAGGAAGTTTTTCAAATCTCGCGGGAATAGTTTCTTCCATTCTCAAACAACACTCAAACGGCAATCTTTCCGTCATGGCGGAAGACATCGGCAAATGCGTTTCAACCATCAGCTATTTTTTCAACGAAGCGGTGTGGGATATTTCCGAAGTTCGCCAGAGCGTTCGCTCGCACGTTCTTCGCTCTCCAATAATGAAGATTGAAGAGGGCGACATGGCGGCGTTTGACGAAAGCTCCATCTCAAAACACGGAACGAAATTTCAGTTCATCGGCGACACGTGGGACAATGCGGAAAAAAGGGTGAATGACGGATACACCTTGCTTGCTTGCGCCGTCGTGTCGGCTAAAAAAGGAACGAGGTTTGTCTATGACGAAATTCTTTTTTCAAACAAAGATCCGAAGTGGCGCGGCGTCTATCCGTACCTTGAAAGGTTGATGAAACGCCTGTTTGAAAACACGACGATAAACCTTGTTGTTTTTGATACCGGTTTTCGCAATCAATTTCTCGTAAAATACATTATAAACAAAGGAAAAAACTTCATTCTTCGCATTACTCCCGATATGATGATTTGGAATGAAGACGAAACCGAGAAATTCCACCTGCGCGATATCGCAAAAATGGAAGGAACTTTTGCGGAAGAGTTTTCCGCTAACGGAAAGAACGGCTGGAAAATTTCGTGGCGAACCGGTGTCGTAAACGCATGGAAGAAAAACGTTAAAACGCCGCTTACCGTAATCGTTGTTATTCGTCCCTCCTTTCGCAAACCGATGGTGCTCTGCACGAGTTTGAAGGTTGAAAATTTAAATGATGCGATAGGTATTTATGAAAAATATTTGAACCGCTGGAAAATTGAAATGCTGTTTCAGGACATCAAAGAACTCGGGCTTGAATCATTTCGCGTACGAAGCAAACGAGCCATCATGAAATATATTACCGTGGTCATTCTCGTTCATTCGCTTTTGACGCTGGCACTTTGTTTTGCAAAAGGAATGAAAACATTTGCCACTGCGATTGAAAATTTCCTCCGCGCGAAACGAAAAATCCGCGAATTGAAATTTCGCGGATTGAAGATATTTTACGAGATGCTTTTGAGCGGAAAAACGACGCTGGCAAAAGTGTTAAAAACGGCGAGTAATCAAGAAAATTTATGCGAAGTGGGGTAAAAATTTGGAAATGGGTGTCAAAACGCTTTGACAAATAAGTATTTTTGTGATACTCTTTAACCGGAATACTTTGAATTTTTACAGACCAAAAACAATAGGAGCCGCTATTATGGATTTTACCAAAAAAACAAAAAATGCGGCAAAACACTTTCGTTCGTCTTTCGTTTTGTCGTTTTTTTTCCACGCGCTCGTTTTTGCGCTTTTTATCATTCCCTATTCGTATCGCGCCGAAGTCGCGCAAAAACCGATGTCCGTCATAGAGGCGAATCTTGTGGAATATTCCAAACCGCAAGAAAAAAACTTGCCGATTTCGTTGAAAGCAACCGCGCGAACGCTTGCAAGCGAAAGCGCGCCGGCAAAAAAACCGGCGGCGAAGCTTTCTCTTAAAAAATCGCTTTCGGTTTCAAGACCGATTGAACGAAGCCCATCTCCGACGATAAGCTCGGAGGGTTTGCAAAACGATATGCGGCGCGTTGCGGAAAATATCGCATTCGGACCGCCGAGCGCCGGCATGATTTCGGCTTCGGGAGCAAAAACTTCTTCATCGGCCGCGTATCGTTCGTACCGCTCGTATATTAACGCCTATCAAGAGAAACTCACTCGCATCGGAAATACGTCAAATAAAGCGGCCGAAAACGGTACGGTAACGCTTCACATCACCATCGGCAAGAATGGCGAAGTTACCGAAAGGTACGCCGTATCCGATTCGCCCGAACTCAAAAATGAGGCGCTTCAAGTGATAGAAAAGGGGTCTCCCTTTGATCCGTTTCCGAAAGATATTCCCATGGAAACGATAAAAATTTCTTTTAACCTTCACTTTGTATCACAATAAAGGAGAAACAACATGAACAGGGCCGATATCACCGCAGAAAAAAGAAAACTCGGCATTGAAACCGGATTTGCCGCATATCCGTGGCTTGCCGTCTATCTGCAAAAAGCAAGGCTTTACGAACTTCAGATCGTGAAAGATATTAAACCGGGCTTCTTTTTGAAATATTCGGATTCATTCAGTCATCTGGAAGTAACGTGGCTCTTTGACAAAAACGGCGCATTTCTCGGCGAAACGGATGACATTAAAACGGATGCCGGCGCAAATATTTTTTCGTTTGAAAATCACTACGAATCAATGCAAGAAGCGATAGAAAGAGTTCCGGGAGAAACTTTCTATATTCTCAAGAATAGAAATTTTACCCGCGCGGTACTTTACGAAGCGCCGGAAGGAAAGAGTTTGCGCGCATATTTGCATGAATGCATACGCACGCGCTCACGCTAAAAAATTTCATTGATTGCGAATAAATCAAAAACGCCCCGAATAAAATCGGGGCGTTGTTTTTTTAATTTTCGTCTGATTCCGGCGGCGGCATATCTTGAATATCCGTGGCGTGGTCTATGAAAAGTATGCCTTTCAGGTGGTCGGTTTCATGCTGGAATATTTGGGCGATTAAACCGCTTCCTCCGTATTCAAAAAGTTTTCCTTTCTCGTCATAGGCTCTCACTTTCGCTTTTTCGGCGCGAACGGTTTTTCCGTAAAGCCAGCGCACGGACAAACATCCTTCCGGAACGGAGACTTGTTTTTTTGATATTTTTATTATTTCGGGATTGATGAAAACGATATCGGGAGGGATTTCGCGCTTTACGTTTTCGCCGTCTTTTTTTGCGTTTTCGTACAAAACCGCTTTTCCCGACATGACAAAAATGGAAAGCGGCACTCCTATTTGCGGAGCGGCAATGGCAACCCCGTCCTCTTGCGAAGCGAGCGCCTTTTTCATATCGTCAAGAATCTTTTGGATTTTCGGCGATGAAATATCCGAAACGGGCACTTCTTTGGTTTTCTTCCGAAGCACCGGATCTTCTTTTTGAACGATGTCCACCATGATGTAAAGAATATAATAAATGAAAGGAAAAAGAAAGGGAGAGCGTCTTTATAAAACCGTTTTTGGTTTTTTTACAGCAAATCTTCAGGGTCAACTTTTACTCTGAAATAAGGAGGAAGGGCGATAAGCCGGTGAGCAAGTTCTTTGTCGGGCCATTTGTCGGCGGCGATTTTTATAACCGCATTCACCTGATAGCGTTCTTTTATTTTCGGTATGAAAGCGGGAAATATCTTTACGTTGTATTTCTCAAATATTTTTTCAATGGATGCGCCCTTGTTTGCCACATCCTCATCCGTTCCCTCAAACCGTATTTTGATGATGACGGCGAAGGGTGGGTAAGAAAAACGGTTCCTCTCCAATATCTCGTTTTTGTAAAATTCAAGAAGATTGCCCTGCATGATGGATTGGAATATTTTTTCGTTCGCATATCTCGTTTGCACGATAAAAGTTTTTTCCGCCTTGGATTTCACTTCCAACAGCTTCCTGAGCGTTTTTTCTTGTATGCGAAAGTCGGGGAGAGAGAAAAGCGTATCTACGGAAATGACTGCGGAGAGAGAAACCTTTTCAACATACGGAAGGGCGAGTTCCGTGCCGACAAGAACGGATCCGCGCGAATGATTGAAGGTATCGGCGATTTCAAAACATTTTTTTTCATTTTTGGCCGCATCGGAATGGATTTCGTACACATTCGTATCGGGAAACATTTCCCGCACCTCTTCGGCCGCTTGTTCAACTCCCGTTCCGAGAGGATTCAGACGCCATCCTCCGCAAACGGGGCAAGTGATTTCCGTTTTTTTTCTCTCCTCGCACTTATGACAGATGAAAATATTTCGTTTTCCCTCGCGATGAAGCACGTACGGAACTTTGCATCGGGAACAAGAGAGAACATTCCCGCAATCTCGGCAAGCGGTAAGCGGAGCCAATCCCCTGCGAACGCCGAACAAAAAAACATTTTCTCCCGAAGCGAGCGTTTCGCCGATCGCTTCTTTAAGTTTCCCGCTGATAACGCGAAAACCGTTTTCTTTCGGGCCGATCGTTTTTTCTTTCTTCATGTCAACAATCGTCTGTTCCAACGCCGAGAGCATGCGAAAACGAAGCGGAATAATCGCCGAAAAATTTCGGAGTTCGTACTGGCGGAGCGTTTCAACGCGAAGGAAAAAATCTCCCGCAATAAAACGCGCATTCGTTTTTTCGGCATATCGTTCCAAAAAATATCTGGAATCAAAATACGGACGGGAAAACGATTGGTAAGAATCGCGACTTTCCTGTTCCACGATGAACGCCCCGAAGTCCTTGCGCGGGATGGAAGAAAAAGACGGCGTTGCGACGACGAGCACGGGGTGGGCGGTTTCAAGAATTTTTTTCCACCGGAGAACCGCTTCTTTCGGCGACAGCTTTCCGTGAAGAAAAAACGTGTACTGTTCAATTCCGCGGCCAAGTTCCCGAAAAACGGTTTCAACGCCGAGAGTGGTCGGACAGGAAAGAAAAATAGACGAACCTTTGGCGAATTCTTCCCGGATAATGCCGCGGTACACGGAAAAACGATCATCGTCGTTTGCCTGAATGGCGTATTTATCAATATTTTTGAGATTCTCCGGACGATGCGGTTTTTCTCTGGCAATCGTTTCCACCGCAAGCAACGGCGCAAGAATGCCTTTGAATTTGAGATACTCTTCAAATATCCGCGAGGGGACAAGCCCGGAAATAACCCCGCCGGATGTGCACGCGAAATATTCCGCGGTTTCTTCCGCCGCGCTTATGAATTCGGGAAGCAGAAAATTTTTTTCCGCCACCCGCTCAACCCGCTTGAGCGCAAAACGCGAAGTTTTCAGCCGGGATTTCGCTTCATTGGCATCTTCCGAAGACACGACAAGACCGGGAACCGATTTCCCGCGGATCGGCACCATGACAAGCGCGTTTTTTACGGCATCTTTTGAAGTGTAATACGTAAGAACTTCCTTGAGAACGCCTTGCGTTATTGGAATGACATTTACGATCTTCATTTAATTTTAAAGTGTACCCCTCTCGCTAATTTATTCCGGCGATTCGGAAAATATCATCGCCGTCTTTTATGAATATCACGCCGTTTGCGGTTTTCACGAATATCGGTGATGTTCCTTTATATACCGGTTGGAAATTTCTCGGATCGTTTTGAATCGCATCAACGGCGAATATTCCGTCTCGCGCCGCAATCAACAAAACATCTTTTCTTCCCGGATAATAATCCGCCGATCGCACATCTTTGATGGAGGTGGAGGCAACGAGCGGCACGATATCATTTGCGATGGAAAGTTTGGAAAAGAGGGCGGCCGCTTCCGCATAATCCGCGTTTATGGAAATCGTTCCGTTGGAGAAAGACATCGGGGTGATTTGTTCCGGTGCAATTTCTTCCCGAACAAGAAAGGGAGAGAGAGCGACGGTTTGTTTGGGAACAATATCCAGATTTTTTTGCCACGGCACATATCCCGCCCTGCTGACGATAACCGTGTGTCTGCCCGACGCATACGTAAAAGTCATCGTATCGCCCGGATTTTTCAAAGTTCCCGCATGGGTGGTGTCTACAAACACTTCCGTGGAATACAAGGGAGCCGTAACGGTAAAACTGCCGCTTGTTTCCGAAGACCATATGCCGTATCCGATAACACACATGGCGACAAAAGCCGCAACGATAATCGCCTGAGGGGGCACCTGCTCCTTAACGAGCTCTTTAAGTGTCAGTTTCATAATACCGCTATCATACAGGAAAACGGGATAAAATGTAAATTGACAAAGTATTTGATACGTGATAGTATGAAAATCGGCATGATTGCACAACAAAACAAAAAAGGAGGGTATGCCAATGGCACCTTATTATGAAGATATGCTGATAGACACAAATTGCCCGTTTTGCGGCAAAGACCATGTGAAAGCGAATTTTTGCCCGAGCGTGCTGAATGAAATCCGTGAAGATTTCAGAAACCGGCATTGGGCGTGGACAGCGACGCGAAATATACAAGCGATAGCGGGTTCTTTTCTGATTGCGTTATTGGTCGGAGCATATTATTTGCCGCCTCTCGCTCTCGGATTGGCTTCTCTGGCGGCGGTCGTGAGCTTCGCGATTTCTCTCGGCATTTCCATGGTTCTCACGGAAAAAGCATGGGAAAAACAAAAACACGAGCTGTATAAAAAAAGAGCAAGTGAACGCCTTTTCCCGACAAAATGATGTGAAGATAAGTAAAAAATCGGCCCGCATCATGCGGGCCGATAACATTATCACAGCCGATATCTGATCCAGAGATAATCCGCTCCGGAGGCGAGCAAGAAAAGCGCCAATATGAAAAAAAGTATGAAACGATCAAGCGCCCGAGCAACAGATCTTTCAAAAAAATCTTGCGCGGCGAGCCAGTCTTCATATGCATCAAGACCGGTATCCAAGAAAGAGGACGAACGCAATTTGCGAAACAGCGCAAAAAATGGTCTTTCGGGAAAATACAGCATGTATTCGTTAAACCGGCAAAGATTCACAAATAAAAAGCCGATGGAAATTCTTGTGATGACGAACGCGGCAAATGTCTGCATGAAGTCAATGCGGAAAATT
>JBAYGK010000037.1:0-9711 GCA_041666665.1 Minisyncoccota bacterium | reverse complement strand
CTTGCGTTGCCGTTTATCGTTGTTCCCTTTGCGATTTCAATTTTGTCGGCAAAAAGATTGCCGTTTACCGCAGTATCTTTCCCGATATTAAGCGTATTATTCGTCCCGACATCTCCGCTTGAAATTGTCGTCCCTTCTTCAAAAGAAACCGATTGTTCGGCAAAAATGACGAAAGTGTCGGTATTTGGAAATAGAGGAGGATTGGGAAGGTTGTGAACGGCGGCGAATGAGACTCCGCCGAACATGAGAGCGGTTAAAATAGCGGGTGTTTTGGGGTGTTTGCGGAGGTGTGAGATTTTTTCTTTCATGTATTCATTGTAGAAAAAAAAAAAGAAAGGATGTCGGCGGGATGTGTGGATAAGTTACCGAACAAACGAAGTAAACGGGAAATCACGGTTTAAACAAAAAACCAGGCAGAAAAAAAGGTCATTATTAAACCGCCTCGCAAATACCTACTCTTTCATCATTTCGTTCGCCAGATGGCGAATGATTCTGACATTGCCCCAATTATATGAAGTGAAGTATTTAGAGGGAAGTTCATAAAAGAATCCACGAAATATGCGCTACCTACGTGGATGCCGGGTCAAGCCCTGCATGACGATATCTAAATCTATTTGAGAACACTAACGATTAAACCACCGGTTCGGCGCAGTGGGCGCAACGTTTTGCTTCCAGGGGGATATCGCTCAAGCACTCGGCGCATTTTTTGGTGGAGGGCGGAGCCTTCGGCTCGTCCTTTTTGGCGCGCGAAACCAAGAGATTCATCGGCTTCACGACAAAGAAAAAGATCGTGGAGGAAACAAGGAGAAACGAAATAAATGCGTTGATGAAATCGCCGTACATGAATTTGCTTCCGTTCAGTGTGAATGAAAGACCCGCGAAATCGGGAACTTTGGCGACCGCCGCGATGAACGGCGTGAGAAGGTCTTTCACCAGCGCGGTAACGACGGCACCGAAGGCGGCGCCGACGACGACGCCGACGGCGAGATCAACGACATTTCCGCGAAGTAAAAATTGTTTGAATTCTTTAAGCATGTTTTTGTTTTTATACCATCTCCAATTAACTCATTTGCTTTTTCGTCGTCATTCCGGCCCGCGAGCCGGAATCCGCGTTTGTTGTTTGTCGCCGTGGATTCCCGCCTTCGCGGGAATGACGAAACGGGAGATGTTAATTGGAGATGGTATTATATTTAATCGTACCATAATGATATCAAAAAATGACGGTCGGGTAAACCGGCCGCCATTCATGCCATTAATGAAATATTATTCCAATAAGGATTTTCGGATTTCGCGAATGTTCATTCTGCGAGGTTTTTTCTTTTTCGGGTATCTTCCTTTTGCCATGGAACGCCCCGGAACATTTATCATCGCAAGCAGGGTAATCAATGACGCTGTTCTCAAAAACGCATCATCGTAAAAAACAAAAGGTACGACAAAAAACATTAAAAAAAGCACGACGCAGAGAAAAATCATCGCTCCTCGGGTCGGTTCGCAAACTTCCCTTTTGGGATGCTGTTGTCTTGGTTCTTCCATTCAATATCCTCCTTTTTGTTCAAAATTCAAAGCCTTGTGGATTTTATCATACAATGAACCATTTGTCAACAACAAAACCGCCGCTTGATCCCCGTGATTGATTATTATCCAATCTGATATTTTTTCAAACAAACCGGATTCCCTTCCGCGGTAGTTTTGTCTTTCATATTTCTCTGATATTTTCGCGTTCTCGTTTCCGACTTGCCATAAGCAGAGGAACACGAACCAAAGAAAGCGCGAGGAGCGTTAAAGCGGTTTTCCATGGCGGTATGCCGGACGATGCGAAAAGCAAAATGATAAGCAATGCGAGCGTAACGGCGAGAAATATCATTGCCACCGTGCCGACTTCATGAGTCTTTTTGTTGTGTTGCAATGTTTTTGAATCGTTCATCCAATTTCTCCTTCTGTGTCAAAAAAACAAGACTGACTTTGTTTTAGCGCAAAAGAACGGGAATGTCAAAAAATATTGCGACAGAAAGAACCGGCTAATTACAGACCTTTCCACATTGACTTAACATGGAAAAATTTGGATATTTCAGACGAGTGCGAAGTCGTGGAGTCAAAAATATCATGAGCCGTACTCGCGGTACGGTGAAATGATATTTTTGGCGAACGGCAAGCAATCGGCGAAATATACGGATTCTCCGCTCCGGTAATGTGGAAAAGTCAGTAATCTGAACAAACGTCCTGCCGTCGGGCGTTGCGCATTTCGGCGGATTGGATTTCATGATTGAAAATCCGGCCCCAACACAGGAATTATAATCGGTTATTTGTTTCAACAGCTCATTGCATTTTTCATGGCTGGCTGTGTCGCTTTTCGGCAAACATTCTTTCAACCCTTCGGCGAGGCTGTTGTTATTTTTATTTTCGGTAATGGCCCAGATTACATAAAAACGACTGTATTGGCGTCTAATCAAAACAATGGTACTGCCGGAAGATTTATAAAAATAACCCGACCCCATCTGCTCGGTGAACTCATAGCCTTTATTCTTCAAAAAACTATCAACAACGTCCCAACCGCCTTTGCTTTTGGTCAGATATTTATTTTCCGAACCGGACAATTTGACCATGTCCGATTTGCCGAATGTTAATTGAGTAATGCCTTTAATCTGCGGCCAAGGGTTGCCTTCTTGAAAAATGACCGGGGAGCATAAAAACGCCAAAATACCAACAGCTAAAAAGACAAGGGAAATGACAAATAAAATCTTTTTATTTTTTGATAAATGTTTAAAAATCATGGAATTGAATTAACTTTTTGTCCCCAAGTGTTATACATCATTTTCATCGCACTCGCGATATCCGATTCTGTACTTCCGCGCGCAAGGCATATCGTTGCAAGAAAACCATCGGGTATTGTCTGCCGAAACCATACAAAAAGCCATGAATCGTTTTCTGCAGATATCCACTTCTCTAACGAAAGAGCATATGCGACACCATCGTCAACGAAGGAACGTTCTTCTGTTGAAAGCCGTGTCGCTTCTTCCAATCCTTTTCCATCGGGCGGACAATCAATCGTGAAACCTGCCTGCTCCGCGTTTTTTTGAACAAGCACATGCGTTCCGCCCGCATGCGGTTTTTCATATACCGAACCGTGCCAGCCGGGCGGCAAAGTAAAAGAAAAACCGGCAAGCGTAACGGGTGTATCGGTCGCCGTTGTCCATTCCTTGATCGGTTTTACCGTATTCGGAGAAATATATGTCGGCGGTTCGCTCGGGAGAGCGGGTGGAATTTTTGAACAATCGGTCGTCGTCGCGGATTGATCACAGCCCCTCCTGCGAAGCCGTTCGGTTAGTTCGGTCATTTGTTTCTCCGTAGCGCGATCCGCAAAAGTGGGAGGGATGAGCTCCATCGCACAAGGAGGAAACTCCTCGCCGCGAGCGCGAGACTCCTCACTCAGCCGTTCGCATTCTTTATTGTGATCCAATTTTGCATTGCGATCAAAAGTGTATAATACCACCGCACCGCCAAATATCAGGGCTGAAAACAACACGATGACGAGTATGAGAATATATATTTTATTCATGATGAACCTTTTTATTGAGAGCACAAATATCTTTTCAAAAAAGCCCTTCCCGAGCCGGATTTCAAATATTTTTCAAATTCAAACGCTTTATATTTATCATTTATGGCAAAATAAAAATCAAGTTTAATCGGACGCCTTGATTCCGTTGCCGGAACATATCCTTTTTAATGACATTGTCCGCCATAACTCGCCATACATAAATCTAATAACCAAACTAACGACTGTTAAAACGAGCGAATCCCGCCGTCGCCCTACGAGCTATGGCGGGCAAAGGCGGACCACTCGGGTTAAGTACCCGCGAGTTTAAGTCGTGTAAGGATATTTTAGCGTTACTTTTTTCAAGGTTATTATTCCATTCGGTCATTACTTGTTTTTTTGCCTGCAACGTTTCTGCGGTAAGTTTTTCAAACTCTTTAAAAAGAACGATCTTCTCTTGAAAATTTTTTACTTTTTGGACATATCCCTCGAGACTATTATTGACAAAGCTCATTTCTGAAGGACCATAGCGTAGCAAGTTATACGCTTCTTTGTCAAAATTCCATGCTTCGTTTTGAAAATCAACGACGGTGTCATTTTTATGCAAAAACCGATCTTTGCTTGAATTGCGAATTGTGTGAACAGCAAGAAGGTTTCTGTCGGCAATAAAATTTAAGTTAATCATAAAAATATAAATATTAAAAAAAGGAATTAATCCCATGGACATCTTTCGCCGCTTGGTTGATCCTATTTTTAATTCTAGTGGCGTCTTAATGATTTAAACCTTGAGGGTCAATTACCATAAGAGTATTTTAGCATGCTTTTGGGGGTCAAAGCGAGGTACTCGGGTTGGGTTAGATTTTTATCTTTTTGATATCGTTAACAAGAAGCCACGCTGTACTATTACCAAACCCCGTCTTATTAATTTGAAACGGTTGATCCAAATACTGTGCATTTTTCAAGAAAATCAAAATGCAATATTTTGGTAACTTACCCCATGTTTTTGGGTCAGGATTTACGATACAGATATCCTTACCATATTTCTTAACGATTTCTTCTGCGTCTTTTTCGCTTTGTAGAGTAAATTGAAGGACTTTTGAGACCTTGGCAGAAGCAGTAACGAGTTCGCCCGAATTTTTGAAATAGACAATATCTCCGTTGCTGATGACGTTCCAAGGAGCGCGTCTTGTTTGATACCATCGTGATTCAATAATTTTCTCCCCGGATACGATTTTAGGGATAAGATGCCACGATTTATTCATTATTGCTACATGATCCATATTTGAAAAACAAAGCACTCGGGTCGTGCCGATACTTTTTTCTTGGCGGAGGGTAAGAGATTCGAACTCTTGGAGGCTTGCGCCTCGCCGCGTTTCCAACACGGTGCACTAGACCACTATGCGAACCCTCCGTATATATTCAATTGTCCCCACACTATACCAAAAAACTTTCACTTTTGCACGTGTTTGGATCGTTTTGGCAGAAACCGCTCCACCAAAGGCAGTCCTTTTCCGAAATATCTGGAGGTCGCACCTCCAAAGGGAGGAACGACCTCCGTATATTTCTCCTTAAGGACTGCCCTTGGTTCCGCTTGGCGCATAAATTTTGTACGCGTTTTGACCGATAGAAAAATAGGAAAATATAAAAATAGAAAGATTGCGATGCCGGTAAAAATTATTCTATTTTTTATTTTTCTATTTTTTTATTCGTTTTAAGCCATGGCGCGAAGGGCGGCTATCCGCTGTTCCGCCGGCGGGTGCGTCATGAAAAGCGTTTTTGCCTTTCCTTTAAAACCGGTCGGGCCGAATGGGTTGGCGATGAACATATGGGCGGTTGCTCGGTTGGCCGTTCTCATGCCCGCGCCGTAGTTTGATATTTTTTCAAGGGCGCTTGCGAGCCCTTCGGGATATCTGGTCAAAAGCGCGCCGGACGCGTCGGCGAGAAATTCCCTTCTTCGGGAAATCGCGAGCTGTATGAGTTGTGCGAAAAGAGGCGCCAAGATGGACAGGACGATTCCTATTATGAGAGCGATGCCTCCCGCTCGGTCGTCCCGATCTCTTCCGCCGCTCCAGAAAGTTGAGCGAATGAAAAAGTCCGCGAGTAGCGTTACGAAGCCGACCAAAACGACGACGATGGTTTGCAAAAGAATATCTTTGTTTCCGATATGAGAAAGTTCGTGGGCAATCACTCCTTCCAATTCGCTCCTCTCCATCATTCCGAGAAGCCCGCTCGTTACCGCCACCGCCGCATGGTTTCTGTCGCGTCCCGTGGCAAAAGCGTTCGGCGCGGGATCATCCATCACATACACTCTCGGCATGGGAAGCCCTGCCGTTATGCAAAGATTTTCAACGACATTCCACAACTCATGGTGGGTGTCATGGCTTATTTCGTGCGCACCCGACATGGAGAGAACTATTTTATCGGAAAACCAATAGCTGAAGAAATTCATGAGGAGGCTGAAAATGACAAAACCGTAGAGAAGTCCGGGGTTTCCGTAGTACCAGCTCGCCGCCCATCCGAGCATCATAATCACGACGAAAAATACGGACATGAGGTACCATGTTCGGCGGGTATTTAAATTTTGAAGGGTGTAAAGTGTTGCCATACGAAAAGAGTATACTGCATTTAAACCGAAATTGCCACACGAAGACCGCTTTTTACCAAGGGCGGTTCTTTCCCCGCCAATTTTCCGAGTCGCTCCCACTGGTCGCTACGGGGGATGAAAACCTGCGGTTTTCATACTTTCCCTTTTCCTCCTTAAGGACCGCCCTTGATAAAAAGCTCGGCGGTTTCTTAGTGTTCGCGATTATCCAAACGGTTATATTTTATGCCGATAAAGAAGGGAGACAAGCGAATGGAAAAAATCTTTGTGCTGTTCGTGCGCGCGACGATAGAGAAGAATGTTGAAAATGCTGAAAAACGAATGCCCCGCCGAGAAAAGAGCGACAAAAGCGGTCAGGAAAAAAGCGCGTATCACCGTAAGAATAAACGGGGTGAAAACGGCATACTTCCCGAGAGAAACGAAGAACAGTCCCTCCATTGCGAAGATCAAGGAAACGAGAAGCAACATCATTATGGCGACAAATGCCGATACCAAGAAAAAACCGAACACGCCGTTGACGAGAATCGTTTCAAACCAATTCTTTTTTATCGTGCCGAATGAATCTTCAATGGAAGCGGAAAGAGGAGTTCTTTTGGAAAGGATGGAGGGAATGATGTAAAATGTTCCAAATTCCCAAGCAATCCACGCAAAAGCCGCAAAAAACAGACCGAAGAGGCCGAACTCAACCGCCGAGACCCATAAGAAAACCTCAACGGTGGCCGCAAAAAACGCCCACAGAAATATTTCTTCCGACCAGCTGGTCACGTATTTCCACGCGTCTTTGAATTCCATTCTTTTATCATTCAATCGCTCATCAACAATGGCGATAACTCCCGCCCGCGACCACGCCGCGATAAGAGAGGAAAAGAAAAAGATGAGAAAAAAAACGCTGTATGAAGGCCATACCCTGATACCGAAAATGAGGGAAATCGTGACGAGGAAAAACCGCAAGAGAACGGGAATGGCCGAAAAAATAAGAACACGGGAATCTTTCTTCAAAAGAGAAAAGCTTCTGCGGAAAAGCAAAAAACTCATCCGCAACTTCCCAGCGCGCGGCGCGGGAGAATCTTCTTTTTTTTCTTGTATTGTTGTGTCCATAAAATTGAGTTAAAAGTTTGTACCGTTCATCAAGTTTATAAAGCGGCGGTTGCCGGGCTTTATCTCTTGCCGAACTTTTTTAAACCGTTTAAAATTTCACTTCCACCGGCGCTTTTGCGGCCGCCTCTCCTTCTCCAAGCTGGAAGAATTCCATCTTTGCGAATTTCGCAAACATTCCCGCGATGATATTCCCCGGGAACATCTCCATGGCGGTATTCAAGTCGCGGACATTGCCGTTGTAAAACCGGCGCGAAGCCTGCAATTTGTTTTCGGTATCGGAGAGCTCTCTTTGAAGTTCAAGAAAATTTTGATTTGCCTTGAGTTCGGGATATGCCTCGGAAACGGCAAAAAGAGATTTGAGCGCGCCGGAGAGCATATTCTCGGCCTGCCCTTTCTCAGCGGGAGTTCCCGCCTGCATCGCTTTGCTTCTCGCTTCCGTGACCTTCTCAAACGCTTCTCTTTCGTGAGTGGCATATCCTTTTACCGTATTGACCAAATTCGGAATGAGGTCGTAGCGCCTTTTTAACTGCACATCAATATCCGCCCAAGCTTCTTTGGCGTTGATCATCAACCTGACAAATTTGTTGTAGGTAACGAGCACGAAAAGCGCGATGAGCGCGATAACGGCCAAAATTATTATTCCCGCTGTTTGCATAGACATATATTTCTTTGTTTATTATTTGTATTAATGTTGAACCTTTGTAAAATTATACCACAAAATCATACTGTTAGGAATGGAAAAACGCTTTGATGGCGGCATACCACGGGCGCAAAACTTTCATAAACAGCCACGCCAAGAAGAAGATGCATCCGCCGAAAATAACGGTCAGAGGAAGGAAAGAGAGCGTTCCCCAAATGAGCGCGTCAACAAAACGGTAAAACGCGGTGATGAAATGGCGTATCGCTTCTTTTGCGGTAGTCATCGGACTCCAGATAACATTGGTCGCTTCAATATCGGGCTCGGAAGAAAGCGTTATGGTAATGACGGACATATCAACTTGGCGGGAAAGATAATTCATATCCCCTTGGAGCACTTCTATCTGCTGGCGGGTATTATACAAATACTGAGAAACTTCCAAAATATCGGAAACCTTAACCGCTTTTTTCATAATATCCTGATACTGTTCTTCCTGTGCTTTCAAGTTTTTCAAACGCGCCTGCATATCTATGAATTGATGGGTGACGTTGCGGGTGGAAATATTTTCCGATTCAACCTTAACGGCGATTTCTTTCGCCTGAGCCATCGCCATGTCAAAGTTCACGGCGGGAACCCGAAGCGTTACCGTGGCTCGTTTTTTGTCGTTGTTTTGCACATTGGAATAATGAATGTCGTCTGCGAGCCCGCCCAAATTCTTGGCCACTTCCTTCAAAGAGAGAATCGCATCTTCCACCTGTTTGACGACGAGAGAGAGATCTCCTTCCTGTATGAGTTTCCGTTCAATAATCGGACTTTCGGTATTTCCCTGACCATCCGTGTCCGCATTCTGTACGCTATCCGGAGCAATCGGATCGTACGCACCCTCTCCACCCTTCATACCGTCTTCCCCGATAAACGTGCTTCCGCGTCCGAGGAACATCGGGGCGGAACTCGGCATAGACAGAGTGCCGGTCTTACGGTTGGTTGAATTTCCGAAAAAATAGAGTGAAGCAAAAATGACAACCAAGAAAACCGTCATGCCGGCAACGGTGATGACGCTGATTAAAAGGGCTTTTTTAAATTTGCGCAAAATTTCATCAGACATAAAAAACAAAAATAAGTTAGTTTATAACCGCTTCGTTTAATTATAGTAAACAAAAGACGTGCCCGCAAAGGAAAACTGCCGCAACTTGCGGCTTATGATCGGCGACAACGGCAACGACAACGAAAACATCCGTTCGTCCGCCGGAAGAACAAGACAAAGGCGAACAAAGAAAAAACCGCCGGGGCGGTTTTGTGTGAAAATTTTATTTCCCCTTTTGTAAAAATACGGAAGCAAAAAGCGCCGTGCATGCGGTTACGACCATAATGACCGTTATGCCAAAATCCAAACTGGCGGCAAAAAGACCGACCACCATGCCCACGAACGCCGAAAGAAAAGCATCTTTCACATCTTTTTTAAAGGTATCCGAATTCATAACTTCTTCCCCTTCTTTTTTGCGGAAAATTATTTCTCCGACAAAGCAAATCCGTTTTTACTATAGAAAACATTATCAATTATGTCAATGGCCCATTAAAAAAACTCGCTTGAGGGTTGAATACCCAAGCAAGTTTTTTTATCGTTTCTTTTTTCTTTTTTAGTAGTCTCGCTACTTCCTAATCACCCCTTCCAGCTTGCCGAGAACACCGAGCAAAAGCTCCGCATCCGATGGGGCTAGCCCGCATTTTTGAGAGCGTCCGAATTGAGCGAACATGCCGGATATGGAATTGATGTCGGTTTTATCAACTCCTTCTTTTGTCAAAACGGTGATAGCTTTCTTTTCAGACAACATTCCGGCGAAG
>JBAYGK010000036.1:0-9886 GCA_041666665.1 Minisyncoccota bacterium | reverse complement strand
GTCATTACTCCGCGATAGGGAATGTCCGGCGTAAACGCGCAATAGACCAGTCCCATACGAAAAATGAGCATCGCGACGAGTCCGCTGAATATCGCTTTCCGTATACCAAGCCAGTCAACGAAAGGCCCGATAAAAAAGAAAGTGATGGAACTGATAACGCCGACCACCGTGATTGCATATCCCGCTTCTTGATCGGTAAAGCCAATCGTTTTTGACAGGAAGATCGTAATGATGATGCCGAACGCGAATTCAAAAGTCGCATCTATGACGTTGATTGTCTGAAGACCCCAAAAGGCCTTGTTTGTTTCTCGGAGCACGCCGAAATCTTTGAAGTACGTTTTTATGGCACCCACTGATACCTCCGTTGATAAAATTGATTTAACCTTGAAATGTCAAGTTTTCCCGCTCGCTAGCGGGACCCCGCCCGCGGGCGGTGGCTGTTTTCTATTCTTATATAATCACATTGCGCCGTGCGTGTCAATGACGAAATATTTACATTTTTCTTACAATGAGATAATATGGCTATACAAATGTCAAACGAGAACGAAATCATCAATACTCTTGAAAGGGGGCTTTCCGAATCTCTTGTCCGGCGTATTTCGGCTGACAAAAAAGAGCCGGAGTGGATGCTGGAGAAACGGCTTGCGGCGCTCAAACTCTATAACGAAAAACCGCTTCCCGATTGGGGTCCGTCGCTTGACGGGTTGGATTTGGAAAACATGATCTATTATGTTTCTCCCGAAGTTGCCGAGAAAACGGAATGGAAAGAATTGCCGAAAGAAATTTCCGATACGTTTGACCGGCTCGGAATTCCCGCGGCGGAACGCGAGTATCTCGGAGGCGTCGGCGCGCAGTATGATTCCGGCGTGGTCTATCATCGCATCAAAAAAGAACTTTCCGACAAAGGCGTTATTTTTGAAAACATGGACGTCGCGCTTGAAAAATATCCCGACCTCGTGAAAAAATATTTCATGACTGAGTGCGTTTCGGCGGCGGAACATAAATTTGTAATGCTCCACGGCGCGGTATGGAGCGGCGGAACTTTTATTTACGTTCCGAAAGGCGTGAAAGTCGCGCTTCCTCTGCAAGCATATTTCCGCATGAACCGCGAGGGTTCGGCGCAATTTGAACACACGCTTATCATCGCCGACGAAGGTTCTTCCGTGGAATATATAGAAGGATGTTCGGCCCCGCGATACAATTCTTCGTCGCTCCATGCCGGATGCGTGGAACTCTTCGTGCACAAAGGCGCGAAAATAAAATATTTGAGCATAGAGAACTGGTCCAAAAATACCTATAACCTGAACACCAAAAAAGCGCTCGTGTATGAAGATGCGGAGGTTCAATGGGTAAACGGCAATCTTGGTTCGGCGGTAACGATGCTGTATCCGTCATCGGTGCTCTTGGGCGAGCGCGCGAAATCCGACAATCTCGGCATTGTGTTTGCTGGGGCGGGGCAGTTGCAGGACACCGGTTCAAAAGCAATACATCTCGCACCGCATACCACCTCAACGATCCGTTCAAAAAGCATTTCAAAAGACGGCGGAGTTTCCAATTATCGCGGGCTGGTAAAAGTCGGTAAGCGCGCAACGGGAAGCCGGTCGTCGGTGGTTTGCGATGCCCTTATTCTTGACGAGAATTCGCAATCAAACACCTATCCTTCCATTAAAAATGAAAACAGCCGGGCGGAAATTTCCCACGAAGCGAAGGTGGGGAAGATAAGTCAGGCGGAAATATTTTACCTGCAGAGCCGGGGCATCTCGGAAAATGAAGCCGAGCGCATGATAATTTCCGGATTCGTGGATCCGATAGTGAAAGCCCTGCCGTTTGAATACGCGATAGAGCTCAACAAACTTATTGAATTGGAAATGGAAGGACGAGGATAATACGGAAGTTGGGGAAATAATAATTAAATTTGAAGTTGGCGGTTTACTCGTGTATCATATTTGTATGAATCATGAAATTTCCGATCAAAATGAAAAGGAACAGTCTCGCGTTATTGTGCCCGAAATAGAGCTCGCCGCGGGCGAAGAGATACTTCCGGCATATGAAGGGCAAAAAACGCCCGGCGAGTTGATTTTGCCGGAGACAAAGGCGGAAGCGAAAAAACCGGCGCCCGAGATAGTCCTCGCTTCCGAAAAAGATTTGACGGAATATTCAAAACAAACCGAAACGGAAAAAGAAGATTGGGGAAAATTTTTCAATATGACCGAGGCGAGCATCGTCTATAAAATGACGAATCAGCCGGCCGAACTTCTTGATATTTTCGCAAAAAAATGCGGAATCGCTTCTTACGGCGACATCGGCAAGGCGGCGGAGAATCTCAATTTCAAATCAACGGAATTCGTCTATGAGAGCCGGAAAAAAATGGAGGAAACAAGGCATTTGTTTTCCGAATTATTGCGGGATTACGGGGATATCTGCCCGGAAGAATTCTACGTATTTTTGTTTTTTACCGCCAAACTCGGACGATACGGCGAGAATAAAGAAGAGCTCGCGATATCCGATGAATTTATAAACACGATAGTCCAATTCCTTTCAAAATTTCCCCATTCTTCCAAAAAATTTTCCTTTATGTATGATACCGCGGATATGTTCGCTGATTGTTTTTCCAAGGAAGATGCCGGAACAATCATTTCCACTTTGGAAAAAAAACATTTGCTTTCCGGTTCTCTCGCTCAAACACTTTTCTCCCGTTACCCCGAGTTCAAAGAAGGACGCGCGGCGCTTGATTGGCGCGATGTTCCGCTTTCGGACATTCTTGAAAACCGCGAAGAATTTGAAATGCGCGCGATGAACGAGGCGGTAACGTTGCGCGATATTGATACGAATATCGGAATGGAAATGGAAGTAAAACTTGCGGGGAAAAAACAGGAGCGCGGAAAAAAAACACCCCTTCGCCAAAAAATTGAAGGCAAGGGAGATTTTTGGGATTTCGGAGTGGATGGAGAAGGAGAAATCGCCGAACTGCGCAATCTTGACGGAGGCGTTCCTCTCAATGAGAAGACCGCCGAAACGCTCCGTTTTACGGTACGATCTCTTGAACAGAGCGCGGATGTCGCCGCTTTCGGAACGACGCACATAAATGTTGACCGACGACCGCTCAATGAAGCAACGTCTCTGCTTGATTTTCGCAAATTTGATCCGACACGCATGGAAATATCCGAAGTGCCTTTGAGCACTCAAAATAACGGACTTTCTTTTGACGCGTCGGGATATATTGACCAGATGATGATTACCGCCGCTTTTTCCGATGTTTCAATTTTTGACGCAAAGAAACAGCTTGCGTTTTTGAACCGGCTTACGGACGAAGAAAAGATCGCGCTCGCGTCCGGACAGCAAAAGATGCTTGCGAGAACATACATTGAACTTGCCGCCGCATCGGAAAAACAAGAATACCTCCCCGCCATCCTTCGCGCCGCGCGGAAACGAATCTTACCCGGATTAAGAAACGAAAAGCTCGTGTCGGGCATTTCTTTTGAGTCGGCTAAAAAAATATTGGAAAACAAAGAGCTTGATTGGCATATTCGTTATTCCGCGGCATATTGTCTTGAGAAGGTTTCTTTTGAACAAATTGAGCCACTTCTCAAGAATCAAGAAATTGACGAATTTATACGCGAAACCTTGGCGGCGCGGATGGAAGAAGTTCCGTTTGAACGGGTTTCGGGTTTTCTTGAAGAAAAATATGAGGGCTATGCGGGAGGGAGAGTTCGTTCGGCGATTGCGGGAAAAATTGCGGAAGTTCCTTTTGAAAACATTGAGAAATTTCTTAAAAATGAAAATATAGATATCCAAATCCGCCTGAAAGCGACAACACGCATTGCAGAGACTCCGTTTGAAAAAGTTGAAAGTTTTCTGATGAATGCAGAACTGCCCGTTCTCTTGCGCTCAATGACAGCAAGACATATCGCAAGAACTCCGTTTGAGCAAGTTGAAACATTTATAGGCAATGATGGAATATCTTCGGCACTGCGCGAGGCGGTGGCGGGACGTATCACAGAAGTTCCGTTTGAAAAAATCCGCCCGCTCCTCATGAGTAAAGGACACGAGCCCGATAATTTTGTTTACTTGGCTTTGGCAAGGCGTATCGCGGAAGTGCCGTTTGAACAGGTTGAGGAGTTTCTTAAACGAGGAGAGGTGAATCCGTATATCCGCAAAGCCATAGCGAAGCGCATCGCGGAAGTTCCTTTTAAAACAGTTGAGGACTTTCTTGAGAACGAATCCATTTATCCGGATGTTCGCGAAGCTCTCGCCGGACGCATCGCGGAAATTCCGTTTGGAAAAGATGTTGAATGGTTCCTGAGGCGCAAAGAAACGGATTATCGCGTTCGTTCAGCCATAGCAGACCGCATCGCGGAAATTCCTTTTGAAAAGATTGAATCGTTTCTTCGCAATGAAGAGGTGGAATATCTTGTCCGCAAGGCTATGACAAGGCGCCTTACGGAAACTCCTTTTGAAAAAGTTGACGGTTTTCTCAGAGATAACAGTGTAGATAAGGATGTTCGTTCGGATATCGCGAGGGTTGTTTCATCACAGAGAGAACGCCGCGAGGAAAAAGAAGCTCTTGCGGAGACAAAATAAGAAAAAGCCCCCGATTTTCGGGGGCTTTGAACACTTCATGTCATTGAAACCAAATAATCGCTTTTCCCAGCAAATCGGCTATGCCGACGCTTGCTGATTCAATTCCTTTTTCGGTCAATTCGCAGTGAGTTTCGTTTTTTACAATGACTTTTGCCATGTAATCGCCTTTTACGAGAAAATCAACAGCTTTTGCGATTTCCTCGGGATTCGCTTTTATGAATCCGTAGAGGCAAGATTCTTCGGTTGGGATGCCGAGCATTTTTCGCACGCTAAGAAATAAAAGAACTTTATGATAGATGAGCACATCGCGTTCCATGGTATAACCCCCTTTATGAGTTTACAATCCAAAGGAAATCGTATAATATTGCTCTATAAATGTCAAACAATCGCCGGACGGACGGTGGTTGTACCCCCGTTCATGACGTTTGAGAAAAACACGGAACTTGGTAAGCTCAAACGTTCCGAAAAGGAGGTACAACCCTCCTTCCGGCGCCGATAACGGATAAAAAATGAAGAATGAAACAAACATGACGAAAGAAGCGAAAAAACGCCCGTATGGTCTCGGGATTTTTGCGGCAGTTCCGAAAATGGAGCAAACCTTTGAAAAGGATGCTGTTTCGTATCAATACAAAAATCAAACGGGACTTCGCGTTTCCGCATGGAACGACGGAATGAAGAGCGATACCATTATTTCGGAACAGTTGGCAGATTTGAAATTTGCCGACGAATATTTTGCGCGGTCATTTGCGAATTTTAGTAGCGGACTTGTTATTGTTGCCGAAAAGGGAAGTGAAACATCTTTTGAATTTTCCACTCTTATTGAAAAAAGCGGCTCGGATATTATTTTCATTATCGCGGAAGAAAATTCCGTTTTGCGCGTTTTTGAAACGCTTAAAACAGCGAATGCGGCAATCTTAAACGTTCCGGACGGGGGTACAACCCCCGTCCGGCACCCGGTTTTCTTCGGGAGGAATATTTTTGTTTCCGTCGGCCGCGGCGCGAGCGTTACGTTTGCGGGAACGGCGGAGATGCCGGCTGAAAGTACGTATTTTTCGCGCAAATCATCGCGCATTCTCTCGGACGGAAAAATGGAATGGTACGACCTTATCGCGAGTGCGGGAATGGCACGTTCTTTCACGGAAGATATTCTTGCAGAAAAGGGCGCGGAAAGTTATTCACACAACCTGTCGCTTTGCTCAGGAGAAAATTTTGATATCTGCAACACAACTCGCCACGGAGCCGACAACACGGCATCGCACATTCTTGCGCGGGGAATCGCCGGAGGCGGCGGCAAAATCGTGTATCGCGCGCTTTCGGATATTCGTTCGGGAATTGCCGGCGCGACCGGCAGGCAAGACGGGCGTTTTCTTATAGCCGGTTCCGGCGCAGAAATTGACGCCATCCCGTCGCTTGATATCGGAAGTTCCGAATCCAATTCTTCCCACGCGCTTTCCATCACCCATCTGCGCGACAGCGATTATTTTTACCCCGCGCTTCGGGGCATCGCGCCCTACCACGCCCAAGCCCTGCTTCTTTCGGGCTTTCTCGCGAAACCGCTTGAAAAGCTCCCCCCCGAATGGCAAGCGAAATTTGTGGAAAAAATAAACAAAAAACTCTCCTCGCCGATGTTTCGGTTTGATTAGAAAAGCGCCATCGTAAACGGTGGCGCTTTGGTTTTTATTATTCCTTCTTTTTTATTACTCGTCTATTTGATACAACGCGTTTTTTTGTTCCTTTGGTTACGCGCTTGTTGTTTTTGAGTTCTTTTTCTACTCGGTCAACGATAGCATTAATTTCATCTGCGCGTTTATTCTTATAGACACAGAGTAAATCATGAATAACGGCGACAACAAACACAGCTAATAATGCGACAAGCGCCCAAGGAAGAATATATGCAAAGAAAAAACTCACCATTGCAAAGGTTAAAGAATCATGGTAATCCATTTTTATCTCCTATCTTTTTGTTTAACGAACGATTCATTGCAAACCACCCCATTTTTAAATCTAGCATATTATTGATTTATCGTCAATAACATTGTAAAAAATTTCCCTTTTTTGCTTTAATTTGCTACAATGTTTTGGCTATGTTGGATACCGAAACAATCAAAAAAGATTTTCCTCAATTTACCGGTAAGGACGGGAGAAACCCCACTTCGCCAAGGCTTCGCGGGGCGAGCAAGCTTATATATTTAGACAATTCGGCGACGTCGCAAACGCCGGCTTTTGTCTTGGATGCGGAAACGGAATATTACAAAAAATATCGCGCGAATGTGGCGCGCGGGCTGTATCCGCTTTCCGAAAAGGCGAGCAAGGCATATGACGAGGCGCGCTCAAAGGTGGCGAAATTCATCGGGGCGGAAGTACGCGAAGTTATTTTTACCGCAAGCGCGACGGCGGCTTCCAATATGCTCGTGTATGCTCTCCAAAATTCCGGCGTCTTTCACGAGGGAGATGAAATCGTTACCACGATAATGGAACACCACTCGGTACTTGTTCCGGTTCAGGAATTGGCAAAACGAAAAAAACTGAAATTGAAAATAATCGGCATGACGGCGGAGAAAGAACTTGATTATGCCGAGGCGGAAAAACTCATCACCAAAAAAACCAAACTCGTCGCTTTCGTCGGCGTGTCCAACGTAACCGGAACAATCAATGATATGCGGCGGCTTGCGGAATTGGCGAAAAAAGTCGGCGCGTATTCTCTCTTGGACGCTACGCAGGCGGCCGGGCATATTTCGCTTGATGTAAAAAAGCTGGGGTGTGATTTTCTCTTTTTCTCGGGACACAAAATGTGCGGGCCGACGGGGATAGGTGTACTGTACGGAAAAAAAGAATTATTGGAGAAACTTCATCCCGGGTCTTTCGGCGGGGGAATGGTGGAGGAGGTTTTTTCCGAAGACGCCTCGTTTGCGCTTGTTCCCGCGAAATTTGAGGCGGGAACGCCCAACATCGCGGGCGCGATCGGACTCGGTGCGGCATGCGAATATCTGGAAAGCATCGGCATGGCAAAAATTGAAAAACATATCCATGAGCTTGCAAAATACGCGCTTTCAAAATTATCAAAAATGAAGGGCGTAACACTGTATTCGGAGCTTGATCCGGAAAAAAATGCGGGCGTTCTTTCTTTCCTCGTTGACGGAGCGCACCCTCACGACACGAGCGAAATTCTGGCGAGATACGGAATAGCGACGAGAGCCGGGCATCACTGCGCCCAACCAATGGTAAAATCCATGGGGGTTTACGCGGTTACGAGAGCGAGCGTCTATTTGTATAATTCCAAAGGGGATATTGACGAACTTATCAAGGGGATTAAAGAGGTGCAAAAAGTTTTTAAATAATTCTTATCAATCAAGCGTACTACGAGATATGGCACAACTGAAAAACGAAACACGAACGAAAGTTTCAAATAAAACATTAAATCCGTTCCGCGAAAAAGACAGCGGCGGTCCGGACTTCCGGCAATCTTTGGCGATTGCCGCGCTGTTCTTGGTCTCCGGTTTTTTCGGTCTTCTTTTTTCGGGGGCGGTTTCGCTTCTTCCCCTCATGGACACGAGGGTGGCTTCGGCGGTTTCTCTTTACGCCCTTCCTTCCCAAATTGCGTTGGAAAAACCGTCGGAAAAAACGCCGATCGCCGTTACGTCCCATATTTATTTTTTCGGCAGGGAAGATTGCCAATTCTGCAAAGCGGAGAAAAAATTCCTCTCCTCCTATCTTTCCGAACATCCGGAAACCGCCATGGAATATTTTGACATCGTAAAAGATGCGGGAGCAAAGGAACTCTTTGTAAAAATTACCGAGGCAAACGGACTTCCGCAGGTTACGCCTCTTACTCTTGTCGGAGGGAAGGTGATACAAGGTTATGGCGGAGATGAAACTACGGGAAAAGAAATACTTGCCGGCATCGCGCGCGCTTCGGAGGGAAAAGACTTCCCGCTAACCGCATACGAAAAGAAGGGAGAAATAACGGCGACGGCGGAAGGTTGCGACGCGAGCGGCAAGGAATGCGGCATTGTCGGTCCCGGAACTCCGAACCTCGTTTACAATGTGCCTTTTTTCGGTGAAACAGATCTTAAAGATTTTTCACTCTTTTCTCTCTCCGCAGTCCTCGGTTTTATTGACGGTTTCAACCCTTGCGCTCTTTGGGTGCTCATTACGTTTCTTCTCGCGCTCATGCAGATAGGAAACCGAAAGAAAATGTTTTATGTCGCCGGGCTTTTTCTGTTCGCGGAGGCAATCATGTATTACGCCATTCTGACGGCGTGGTATAAAACATGGGATTTTGTCGGGCTTGATCAGGTTGTTACGCCGCTCGTCGGTCTGCTCTCTCTCGGAAGCGGATTATTTTTCCTTTATCGTTGGCGAAAAGCGAAAGACACGGTTACGTGCGATATAACCAATGTTGAAGAACAGGAAAAGATAAGCGGAAAAATATACAAGCTTGCAAACGCTCCGCTCACCCTCGCCACTTCCTTGGGAATCATCGGGGTCGCGCTTTCGGTCAACGTGATAGAATTCGCCTGTTCCATTGGAATCCCTCAGGTTTTCACCAAGACGCTTGAACTGAACACTCCTCCATTTTGGCAATATCAGGGATATATGGCGCTCTACATGCTCGGATATATGGCGGACGATATCGTGGTTTTCGGGTTTGCTTTATACGGAATCAACAAAATTCACGAAAGCGAAAAATACTCAAAACTCTCCCTGCTTATCGGCGGAATTCTCATGCTTATTTTGGGAACGATACTCACGTTCTTCCCAAGTTTGCTTATTCTGTAACGATGAAAGCGATAATAAAAAAGGAGGGCATTTGAGCCCTCCTTTTGAAGCGTCCGCGTCAGATATATGCTCTGGGCGGTTTGTATTTTCTGTTTTTGTTGTTTTGCTCGTCAGCGCGAAGTTCCGCCTGCGTTGCCATGATTTTTGCCATCTCTCTCCATGGAAACTCATGATCGCATTTTCCGCATTTGGTATCATGCGGGCCTACGGGCATCTTACATTCCTTGCAAAAAACTTGTTCAAGGAATGTCGGTTTTTCATGATAGTTTGTCATATCATTAAAATTGGCACGTCCTCGTTTTTTCATGGCGCTCTCCTTTTCTTGACGAATTGATGATGAAAATTCTAAGTTCATTATATCATTTTTATTAGTTTATGTCAAATATCTTTTCATCTGACAAATTTTTTTATGTCTTCAGTATAACATATTTTTTAACTTTTTACATTGCTCTTGACAAATGATATAGATATAGTATAATGGAAACCGGGACAATAACAAAAGAAAGGAGAGTACCATGCGTAAAGC
>JBAYGK010000035.1:0-10044 GCA_041666665.1 Minisyncoccota bacterium | reverse complement strand
CCGAATGCTTAAAGATAAAGCTGAAAGAGGTCTGTGAAAATTTTAGCGACGAAAATGCCGACCGGTTGGTCGGCATTTTTTTATTTTCCGTAATCTTTAATCGGTAATCGTTAATCTCTTTTGGACTCTCTCCTTCCCCATTACTTGCATAATTGAATATAAATCCGGCGTATTGGTTTTTCCGGTAAGCAGAACGCGGAAAATTTTGGCGATATCGCCGACTTGTCCTTTGTATTTTTCGGGAGCGAGTTTGTATTGTTTTGCGCCTTCGGCATAGCCGAGTTTCCGCGCGATGTCTTTGATCTTTTCAAACCACTCGTCTTTCGTGTCATTTTCATCATACGTTTCAATAAAAGCATTCACGGCCGCCTCGCGATCTTCTTTGGAGACAAACGCGAGCATCTCTTCTGTTTCCTCTTTTTTTTCATCAAAAATCGGGTCAAAGAAACATCCGATTTCGGCGGCAAGATCCGCCCACTTTGATATGTCCTTTCTCGGCCGCGCTTCTCCTTCTCTTTCAATATTAAGAACCGACTTTGCATATTCCGGATGTTTTTCCATTTCTTCCGCAAGACGCGCATCTCCTTTTTTCGCCCAGGCAAGTCCGCGTTCGTAAATTTCCGACGCGGTCATGCGCGAAATTATTTCCTTGCTCACATCGTTTAATTTCGTAAAATCAAAAAGCGGGCCGTTGGAATTGGCAAGACGCGCAAGCGTCAATTCAAACTCGCGATTGTCTTTTCCGGGATTCGCTTTTCTCCAATTTTCAAACGTTGAATTGGCGAGATTGAGCAGATATTCCACAACCGCCTCCGACGGATATCCGACTTCTTCATACATCATCGCGTTTGCCTCGGGATCTTTTCGCTTGCTGATTTTTCGCTTGGAAGTTCCTTCCATTTTTTGAATCGGGGCGATATGCCCATATCGCGGCGGTTTCCACCCGAGAGATTCAAACAACTGCAAATGAAGAGGAAGAGAGGAAATCCATTCATCTCCGCGCAAGACATCGGTCGTGCCCATGTAATGATCGTCAACCGCATGCGCCAGATGATAGGTCGGAAGCCCCGAGGATGATTTCAATATGACGCGATCCTGATCGTTTTCGGAAAGTTCCAAATCTCCTTTCAACAAATCCCGAACTTTCACTTTATTTTTAAAATTTCCCGTGGAACGGAAGCGAATGACAAACGGAGTTTCTTTCTCCAGTTCTTTTTCTATCTTCTCGGGCAATGCATCTCGCCACTTCGCCCACTTGCCGTAATATCCGGTGCGAATGCTTTCTTCCGGATCTTCTTTTTCACTTTTTTCGCCGTTTCTTTTTGTTATCTCGTCATTTTCCTCCGTTTGTTGTCCGGTTATTTCGTCAATCTCTTCCGATGAACAAAAACACGGATATGCCAATCCTTCTTCCACGAGCGATTTCACGAGCGATTGATAAATTTCTTTGCGCGCGCTTTGCGTATACGGTCCATATTTTCCCTTTTCTTCACCCGACAGTTCCATTCCCTCGTCAACGGGAATATCAAACAAGTCAAGAGATTTTACGATAACCTCGGTCGTTTCCGGTTTTGAGCGAATTTCATCGGTATCCTCAATGCGCAAGAAAAAAACGCCGTTACTTTGATGAGCCAAACGTTCGGAAATAAGAGCCGCGTAGACGCCCCCGATGTGCATAAACCCCGTCGGGCTCGGCCCAACGCGCGTTACCATCGCTCCTTCGGGCAAATTGCGCGGAGGGTATCGTTTTTCCAACTCTTCCGGATTCGGAAGCTCATTCGGAAAAAGCTTTTCAATGATATGTTTCGGAAGAATATTGCTCCCTTGTTCTTGATTATTCATAGTTTCTTTTTTTTCTTTCACGGCAAGTTAATGGTTTTATATATTACTTAAAATACAACATTTTTTACTTTTTTACAAACAAAACCCGCCACATACGGGCGCACATTGCCAGCATAATCAAACACGCACTTGTCAAAGTGTAAAAAGTATGATAGAATAACGGCAGAATATTTCCTTGCAAATCTTTCTTCATTATTTTCAAAACGAGGTATTGCCTATGACAACGAGCGCTTTTGAGCGTTTTTATTTTAAGAGAAGAAAATGGTACATTCAGCCGTGCGATTGCATGTCGTCCGAAAAAATCAATGAGCTCTTTAAAAACGCCGAAACACTATCACCGAAACAAACGACGGGATGTCCCGATAATAACGCGTGGCGTCTTCGCAGGGTGGACAGAAAAGAAATAAAAACCCTTATGGAAGAAACATCGCTCGGCGCCCTCAAAGCGGAAGGAACCGACTTTGGAATCAATTTCTTTGTCTATGTCCGGGAATGGAATGAGGACTGCGCGCGCTTTTGTTCGGCAACGACAAAAGAAATGCGCGAAAAAAACGGAAAAGGACATAAAGACCGATTCGGTAAAATTGGGGCGCATCTCACGGTTATTTCTTCGGAAAAATTCCAAGGAGAAAAACGCCCGACGTTTACGCTCAAAAGAGAAGAAACGCCTACCCGCGATTATCCGCCGAAGGCGCCCGACGAAACCGTCCCGGAAAATTCCGAAAAAGAATCTTTTCAACGCCGTAAATGTCAAACGCCATACCGGATCAGTACGAATCAAACAAGCGCCATTCGGTTATTGGAAGAAGAACTGAAAAAGGCGGGAGCGGACACGAAGCCCATTCCCCGTCTTCGCGTTCGCAACGGAATAGACAACGTATGGGAGGTTCCCCCATCTGTCGTGTTGGTTATGAAAATCCGGGCAAAAAAACAGTTCCTGCGTTTCGGAATCTGGAAACGGGACAAGGTTAAAGAAGAATATACGCAAATAGAAAGATTTCCTCCATGGATAGCGGCAATGGATGGAAAGTGATAATCCGGCGAATCATTCGCCGGATTTTTTTATTTTACAAGGGGAGTCCTTGTTATAACTGCAAAAAATACAAGGACTCCCCTTGTAAAAATTCGCATATTGCCCCAACCGCGGACATTCTGTATAATTCAGGTATGAAAACCGCAAAAAATGAAAATGAGCCGTTTCGGCTCGCACTCTCTTATGACGATGTGCTCCTTGTTCCCCATTATTCGGACATTCCTTCGCGCAAGTTGATAGACCTTTCCACTATGTTCTCCAAAAGAATACGAATCAATATACCCATCGTTTCCGCCAATATGGATACGGTAACCGGTTCGGAAATGGCAATACATATGGCGCGCGAAGGAGGCATGGGTATCATTCATCGTTTTCAAAGCGCGGAAGAAGAGGCGGACGAGGTGCGCCGCGTCAAACGGGCCGAAAGCATTTTCATACACGATCCGATAACCATTCACAAAGAAGCGACTCTCAAGGAAGCCACCGATCTCATGGCTAAAAATCATGTGACGGGGGTTATCGTTATTTCTTCCGACAACGACATTCTCGGCATTCTCACCGCACGAGACATACGCTTCAAAACGGACGGAGACCTTCCCATCCAAAAAATCATGACGCCGAAAGAAAGATTGATCACGGCAAAAAATGACATCGGGAGCGACGAAGCTCTCCGCCTGCTTGATGAGAACAAAATTGAAAAACTTCCGTTGGTTGACGCGAAAGGAAAACTTTCCGGACTTATAACGGCATCGGACTACAAAAAAACAAAAGAAAGCCCTCGCGCATCAAAAGACAAACGGGGACGCCTTCTGGTCGGCGCGGCCATCGGAGTGAAAGACGGAATGGAACGGGCGGAACTCCTGATAAAAGCCGGGGCGGATGCGCTCGTTATAGACATTGCGCATGGGCACCACCGTTCCTGCATTGAATTGGTGAAAAAGTTGAAGAAAAAATTCCCTTCCGCGGATGTCGTCGCCGGAAATGTCGCCACGGCGGAAGGAACGATTGATCTCATAAAAGCCGGGGCGGATGCGATAAAAGTCGGCATCGGACCCGGTGCCGCCTGTTCCACAAGAATTGTCGCCGGTTCCGGAGTGCCACAGCTTACCGCCGTTTTGGAGTGCGCAGGGGCGGCGAAAAAATTCGGGGTGCCGATTATTGCCGACGGCGGAGTGAAAAACTCGGGCGATCTGGCGAAGGCGATCGGCGCGGGAGCGGGAACGGCGATGATTGGAAATCTTTTTTCGGGCTCAAAAGAATCCCCCGGAGAATACTATATAGAGGGGGGTGAAGCGTTCAAAATATACAGAGGACTCGCCTCTCGGGATGCTTCCGCCGATATGGCGCTCAAAGCCGGCGGAGATGCGGATAAGCAAAACCGCGCCCCGGAAGGCATCGGATATCGGGTAACCTTCAAGGGCGAAGTCAGAAAAATACTTCAAGGACTGGTGGACGGTCTCCAATCCGGCATGAGCTACACCGGAGCAAGAAATCTCAAAGAGTTCTGCAAAAAAGCGGAGTTTGTAAGAATTACCGATGCCGGAATGAGAGAAAGCAAGCCGAGGAGCCACCAAATTTAAGTATGAAGGATTAGTATAAGGAAATGGGAGGTAAAAATTCCTAATTTCCAATTTCCAATTTCTAATAAAATGTCCGGTGTCAAAATTCCAAAATGCCGCCATCGTTCATTAGAAATTAGATATTAGGAATTAGAAATTTTATTCGTATCTGAGCGCCTCTATCGGGTTTTTCTTGGCGGCTCTTCTGGCCGGGAAAATTCCGAACACCAGACCGATAACGGAAGAAACGGCGATACCGAGAAACGCGCCGTTTATCGGGAATACGTACGTCCACACGATGGTTGAAAAATGATTTATGGCAAAAGCGAATGCGACGGAAACCGCCGCGCCGAAAAGGACGCCGACGACGCCGCCGATAAAAGTAAGGATGACCGCTTCAATCAAAAATTGCGTCATTATTTCCGTTTCCGTCGCGCCGATGGCCTTTCTCAAACCTATCTCTCTCGTGCGTTCGGTTACCGACACCAGCATGATATTCATAATGCCGATACCGCCGACAATAAGCGATATCGCCGCCACGGAAGCCAGAAAAATAGTGAGTGCGGTCGTAACCGATCCGACACGTTTCAAAATATCCGCCGATGTGCTTACATAAAAATCGTCTTTTGCCGGATCGGTGATGTTGTGGGAAATGCGAAGCGTCGTTTTGATATCTTGCACCGTTTGATCCATGGGGATTGCCGGATCAGCCAAAACGACCACCTCGTTGAAATGTTTGGTGCCGAGAATATACTTTTGAGCCGTAGTGTAAGGGGTAAAAACCATATCGTCAAAGTTCATGAGAGAAGAACCCCCCTGTTTGGCTATAATGCCGATAATCCGCAAATTGACCCCTTTGACTTTTATTTTTTTTCCGAGCGCATCATCCGCGCCGAAAAGTTTTTCTTTTACCTTCCCCCCCATAACGGCAACGGCCGATGATTCCCGAACCTGATCTTTGTTTATAAATACGCCGGAAGAAAGTTTGATATCCATTATTTTCACCAGAGAATCGGATATCCCGAGAATGGTAAAACGGTACGTTTCATTTTCATAAGAACCGGTCACACCGCCGTACACTTCCGGCATTATTTCAAGGAGCCCAGGAACATTTTCTTTAACCTGCAGAGCTTCAAGATCTTTCGGTTTTAAAGAATCGGAAAACATTTGCGCAAAATCGGTCGGACCGGTCGGTTCGCGTCCCGGTTCAATGGCGAGTGTTTGAGAGCCGATACCTTCAATCTGATCGGTAATAAGCCGAGATGCGCCGGCACCGAGTGACATGATAACGATAATGGAAGCGATGCCGATAACAATTCCGAGCACGGTCAAAACAGAGCGGGATTTGTTTATCCCGACGCTCTTCATGGCGATTTTAAAGAGATACTTGAGTTTCATAAAGATTTTTATTTATTCAAATCTCAGCGCTTCAATCGGATCTTTTTTTGCCGCGTGTCGCGCCGGGTAAATACCGAAGATAAGTCCGATGGCTACCGACACGCCGATACCGAGTATCGCCCCGCGAATCGGAAAAATGAACGACCACGCGATGGCGGAAAATTTGTTCACGAGAAACGCCGCCAGCACCGATAGCGACGCTCCAAGCATCACGCCGAGAAGTCCGCCGATGGAAGTAAGAAGAACCGCTTCAATCAAAAATTGCATCATTATTTCTTTTTCCGTCGCGCCGATGGCCTTTCTCAAACCTATCTCTCTCGTGCGTTCGGTTACCGACACCAGCATGATATTCATAATGCCGATGCCTCCGACCACCAAAGAAATGGCGGCGAGAGAAGAAAGCAGGAGTGTCAATGCTTGGGTAACCACTCCGAGACGGCTGATGATGTCTGCCGGCGTTTCAACAAAAAAATCGTCTTTCGCCGGATCGGTGATGTTGTGCGACTCGCGAAGGGTTCTTTCTATATCAAGAATGGCTCCGGTGATTCGGTCTTCGGAAGACACTTGCACAACGACGCGATTAAAAAATTTCGTTCCGAAAATGTATTGCTGGGCGGTCGTGTACGGCAAAAGCGCCGCCTCGTCAAAATCAAACAGCGATCCCGCCCCTTTTTTCGGCAATACGCCGATGATGCGAAAATTCTTTCCTTTAATGCGCATTTTTTTGCCGATCGGATTTTCGTCGGAAAAAAGTTTCTCCTGCACCTTGCGTCCGATGACGATAACGGCGCCGTACTGCTTCACATCGTCCTCCGTATAAAAAGAACCTTCGGACGGATACACCTCAAGAATTTCTTGTATCGCTTCCGTCGCACCGAAAATGGTTATGCGGTAGGTTTCATTTCCATAAGAAGCGGTATCCGCGCCAAAGACGAGCGGCATGACGAGCTCCGCTTCGGGAACATTTTCTTTTTTATTCAAGGCATCAATATCTTTCTGTTTAAGAGAATCGCTGAATAATTGCGCGACATCCGCGGGAGATGTCGGCTGGCGTCCGGGCATGATGGCTATGGTGCGCGAACCGATTCCCTGCACTTGTCCGAGAATAAACGCCTGCGCCCCTTCACCCAAAGACATGATGAGCGTAATGGAAGCCACGCCGATGATCATGCCGAGAATCGTCAAAAGAGAGCGGGATCTGTTGATTCCGAGCGATGTCAGGGCTGTTTTGATAACATGTTTCCAGTGCATGGTTTTTACGCGTGATACGAAATAACGAATGGGTTGCGAATTGTTACGAATCACTACGACGTCATTCGTTGCAATTCGCAGTTTATTCGTTATTTCGTATCACTTTTTGCTTCACCTCTTCAAAACTCATTTTCTTCGGCCAGAGAACATTGCCGTCGGTATCGTATATCGGGATTTGCAAGTTTGATTCTTGAACAAGGCCGGCAACTTCTTGAATTCTTTGGTCATACGATTCATCTTTCGGAATTTTCACGACGAGACCTTTGAACGTGCGCTTGGGAACGCGAGGGAAAAAAACGAAGCCGAATTCTTGATGGGGGTGTGGCATTCCATTTTCGTCAAATCCTTCGGGGGCTTTGATAAAAGAGGAGAAAAAACCGCCATTTCCGGGCTTTTTATCGCCAATTTTTACATCGGGTTTTCTGTTTTTTATTTTGTCAAAATTCTCTACAACTTTAGGGTCATCGGCATTAAACGTATATTTGTCATTAAGAAATGACCTTTTCGCGCTGTTTAGTTGCGGTTCCACTTCATCAAAAAAATTTTTGTCAAAGATAACGGCAATATTAAAATCGTCGCAAGATACCCAGAATGAATTTCCAATTTCAGTGGAAGAATATTTTTCGTCATTCGTTTTTGCGCGTCCGACAATATTGGCGTAAACAAATTGATTGGTAATTCCGTGTTCTTTCAGACGCTCAATGTATTTTTCTTTTATCGGTTTTCCGTCATGTTCCACTTCACCGGTATCCTCTTTGGACAAGCCGACAAGTCCGTTATTCAGAACCTTTTGAGTTTTCACCCTCAATTTCTCCCAATTTTCCATTTCCTCTTTTTTATACTCCTCTTTTAATATATAGAATCCATCAATGCTTGAGTACGCCGTTCCTTTGGTATCAATATCAATAACCTTCCCCATTATTTTTTCAACGGTTTCGGGAGATATCTCTTTTGCGGTTTTTTCTTGATTAATGTTTTCCATAGAGTTCCGTGCGACATTTCAAACGTTTCGGTTCCGGGTACAACCCAGAACCGGCGATAGTCCGGCGGAAGTTTTGTTCGTATACTTATACATATACCATATACATATACTTATTTTTCGTATTTCTTCTTTGCCGATTTGCGATGTTCAACGGGATGGTCTTTTTCTATTTCGCCGTCCAGCATATGGATGATCCTCTCGGCGTTTTCGGCGGTGTACGTTTCGTGGGTGATGAGCACGATGGTGCGGCGGTCTCTTTCGTTCAGTTCCTGCAATATTTCCATAACGGCTTGCCCTGATTTTGAGTCAAGATTGCCGGTCGGCTCGTCGGCGAAAATGACCTGCGGATCGGTTACGAGAGCGCGAGCAATCGCGGCGCGCTGTTTTTCTCCCCCGGAAAGTTCGGACGGCTCATGGTGAATGCGCGATTCAAGACCGACGGAGCGAATCGCTTCATTTGCGCGCGAGTCCCATTCGGATTCCGGAATATCGGAATACACCAGAGGCAAAAGAACATTTTGATACACGCTTGTACGCGGCAAGAGATTGAACGCCTGAAAAACAAAACCCATTTTTTTATTGCGTATGCGCGCCAGTTCCTCATCGCTGTAATCCTGCATTTTTTTTCCGTCAAAATGGTACGTTCCCGATGTTTGACTGTCAAGAAAACCGAGGATGTGAAGGAGTGTTGATTTTCCCGAACCGGAAGGCCCCATGATGGCGAGAAACTCTCCCGCTTCAACGTCAAAAGTAACCCCATGCAAAGCAACGGTGGGAAACTCCCCTTCCTCGTATTTCTTTTTAAGATTTTTTACTTCAATGAGGGCCATAACAAAAAATTTCCAATTTCTAATTTTTAATTCCTAATGAACGACGGTAATATCGGGCATTCAGACATTAGATATTTTATTAGAAATTAGTAATTAGTAATTAGTAATTTAGAAATTTTATATATTCTTCGGAACAACGACGCTTTGTCCTTCGCGGAGTCCCGAGAGTATTTCCGTATATCCGTCCGAACCGCGCAATCCGGTCGTTACGAGAATTTCCTTCACGGTGATTCCGTCGCTTTCAAGAATTTGCGCGAATGTTTCTTTGTCTTTCCTGATAAGAACGCGTTGAGGAAGCGCGAGCACTCCGTCATTTTTCGCGGTCCGAATATCAATATTCGCCGTCATGCCGGATTTTATTTTTTCATCATCTTCGTTGAAACGAAACGTCATTTTGTACGTTGCCACGCCCTCAATAATCGTTTCCGCGGGATCAACCGACATGACGGTCGCGAAAAATACCGCCGCATCGCCATAAGCATCAAGCGTAACGGAAGCGGTGTCGCCGAGCGTAATTTTCGCTATATCCGCCTCCGGAACAAATGCTTCAATCTGATATTTTGATTTTGAAATAATGGAAATAATGGGCGCGCTCGGAGAAACTATTTCGCCGACTTTTGCATTCTGCTCCGTAACCACGCCGTCTATCGGGGAGCGAAGAATGGTTTTTTGAATATCGGCTTCTATGGCGCGCGCGTTCGCCTCCATTTGATCCACGACCGCTATCTGCGCGGTGATGGTTTCCGGAAGCGTCGGGGCTTCTTTCAAAGCAAGCGCCGATTTTTCAAGATCAATGTTCAAACCGGCGGCAGAGAGCGCGTCCATCGCCGCTTCAAGAGAAGAAAGCGTCGCATTTATGCTGGCGCGCGCAGTGGAAACATCGGTCTTGTATCCGTCAATCATGGTTTGCGTCACGCTCGCGTTGGTATTCGCCGCCGTCAAAGCCAGCGCCGCCTGATCAAGAAAACTTCTGATTGTCGCGAGATGATTTTTTATGGAGATGGTTGTGCTCGGATCAAAAAAATCATTCTGCAATCCGGCATTTTCCGTTTTCCATGTCGCAAGCATCAATTCAATGGAGGCGCGTCCGTTCTCCAGAGATGTTTCCGACTGCAAATCATTGAGAGAAAAAAGAAGCTGAGGACTTTG
>JBAYGK010000034.1:0-10087 GCA_041666665.1 Minisyncoccota bacterium | reverse complement strand
ATACGAAAAGTGGCGGAAGCGAAAAAAGCCGAGCTCGGCGTTGCCGACAAATCCAAACTGGGAATGTTCATGGGCGCGATTATGAAAGAATTGAAAGGGCGTGCGGACGGCGCGGACGTGAAAGAGGTGGTGGAATCATTGTTTGCTTAAACAAATGTTTTTATGGAAGAAAAAAATTTTGAAAAAACATCATCGCTGGACAGAATAGTCGGGAATCTTTCCGACGAACAAAAACAGGCGGTTTTTGACAGATTCAAGATAAGATTTGAAACGACGGATATTGCGAAAATAAACGAGCTTGAAAAGGAGAAAACATCGGAAGAGAAACAAATACTTGCCGAAATCAACATGGCGACAAACGCTTTGCGCAAAAAATTCGGCCTTCCCGATTTTGATATCCCCGAAGAAAATATGCATCTCATTCGCAAAGAAGAATGGGCGGCAGAGGGAGATACGGGCGTATGCCTTCCGGAGTTACAGCAAATACTTCTTCGCGAAAGGGAGAGGAATATTCACTTCCTTGATACCGCATTTCATGAAGCGGTTCATTTTAAATCATATAATGCCATTCAACAACTGGCTGACTGCGACGAAACGGCAAACTACAGGCATGGTCTGCGCATATGGCCGCGCTCCACGCGTTCCAAAGAAAAACCGGAGCCGCTCCCCGATGGTCAATCGTACTTTCAAGACCTGAACGAAGCCGTAACGGAGGAGCTCACACGGCAATATATCATGACCCAAACCGAAAATCCTCTTTATGCAAAGGATTTTGCCGAGACGAAAGAATTAAAGGAGGAAGCGCTGAAAAAAGGCATGTTCAAGACACTTTTGAATCCCGATATTTTTTCGCTGTATAAAAGAGAGGGGGATGATGCCATACATGCCGAGAAATTCGCGTATCCGGCCGAACGTTTAGCCCTGTATCAGATACGAAATCAAATCTTTCAGGAAAATCGCGATACGTTTCAGAGTACGGAAGAAGTGCTTGATGTTTTTGCCCGCGCGATGTTTACCGGCAATATGTTTGAGCTATCGCGCCTCATGGAAAAAACATTCGGAAAAGGAACCATGCGCGCGATAGGAACTCCGTAAAACGTCACGGAAAAATTCCTTATGAAAATAGAACGCATTATTACAACCATTGATTCTCATATCGCGGGTGAGCCGACGCGCGTGGTTATCGGGGGTATTTTTTATGCGCGAGTTACCGCATAAATAAAACATTTGAATAAAAATATGGAATACGGTACGAAAGGAACGCTCTTTGTTGTTTTGTCCGCTTTTTGCTACGGATTGACTCCGACATTCACGAAACAAATATACGCTCTTGATGTAAGCGTGCTTTCCGCGGTAACCATGCGTTTTTTGATAGCGTTTTTTGCGCTCGGGATTTTTCTTTTTATAAAAGACCGGAAATTATTGCGTTTGGAATATGCGCGCATACGCACCTATCTCGCTCTCGGCGCAAGCTATCTCGCCGTGATCGGGCTCACGCTCGCGGCCCTCAAATACGCCCCCGTCGCCATCGTGATACTCGTTCTCTATACGTATCCGATTATGATTCTTTTTTACAAAATTATTTTTCTGAAAGAACCATGGGATGGAAAAATGGCGGCGCTCCTTTTCGGCTCGCTCTTGGGAATGGTTCTTCTTTTAGGAATGTCTTTTTACGGCGCGGGAATAACGGGGATCGTTTTTTCTTTTCTCGCCGCGTTATCCTTCGCATGCTACGTGCTCATGAGCGGGAAAAATGCAAAAGACCTATCCCCTTTCACCCTCGGTTTTTATACGTATGCGGTGGCGGCGGCGATTATTTCGCTCGCGTATCTTTTTATAAACGGCTTTTCGTTTCACTTCGTACCGGCATCGGTTGCACCTTTTCTTTTTCTCGGCATCGGCACAACCATTTTTCCTTCGCTTCTTTTTCTCCGCGGTCTCAAATACATTGAAACAACCAAAGCCGCCGCGCTCGCCATGCTTGAACCGCTTTTCGCCATACTCTTCGCTTTTCTCTTAAACGGAGAAACGCTTACGCCTATGCAAATCCTCGGAGGTGTCGTTCTTTTTGTTTGCTCTTTTTTTATTTCTTTTCGGAAACAATAAGCGATTTGCGGCACGCCGTATTTTTTTGTGACAAATATTTACACAAAAAAGTAGGACCCTCCTTGGAGGGCCCTTTATCTTATTTTCTCTTTTACTACGACATGGGAGGTTATTCGTCCCTAAGCGTATCCCTATTGTATACCATAATATAATTTTTGTCAAGTTGTTTTGCCATTTCCGTCCGCCAGCTGGCGGATTCTTTTTTGAATACTGAAAATATGGCTTTATTTCGTCGTATTTTGAAACACCGATACAAATAACTTTAAAGCTTCATCGCATCTTTCACCGAATATTCTCCTATTTCGGTGCGCCGTAGATCGGTGAGCATGGCGGGCGCACCGAGGCGGTTGCCGAGTTCTTCCGCAAGTGTGCGGACATATGAACCACTGCTCACTCCCATTTTTACTTTGAGAGCAATGTCATTCCCTTTTCGTTCAATATTCAAAAGTTCGGCGGAAAGCACTTCCATTTCTTTTATCGGCGGAACGGCGCCGGTTTCTTTTTCCGTGAGCGATTTTCCCGATTCTTTTTTCCTTGCGATAGAGTACAGCGGTCGTCCGCCGACTTTTACGGCGGAATACATCGGGACGGCAAGGGCGTGCTTTCCGGGAAAATTCGCCACGGCGGAACGTATCATTTCATCCGTAATGTGCGCCGTTGTTTTTTCTTCCACAATCTTCCCTTCCATATCTCCTGTTTCCGATTTTTTTCCGAGCAAAATATCCGCGACATATTCTTTCGGCAATTTCAAAAATTCCGACATCTTTTTCGTGCCATCGTTCACCCCGATTATCATCAGCCCCGACGCAAGCGGGTCCAAGGTTCCGGCATGTCCCATTTTCCGAATCCCGAGTTTTTTGCGCAAAACACGGATGACATCAAACGAGGTGATGCCTTTCGGTTTATCAACCAAGAGAATGTTGTTTCCTTGAAATTTATCAATCATCATTTTTCCGATTTTTAAATTTATTGCAAGCCGATTGCGTAAAGGAACGCGAAAGGCGCAAAATAATTTTGCAATAAAATCGGTTCAATTTCAAGTTTTGGTTTCGTGTTTTGCATATCTTCCAGCACTTCTTTCAGGATTTCAATTTCTTTTCTTCCATTGCCGATACTCGCATCCATGAGGGTGAGATTCAACATTTCAATGGAACGAGCATATGCTCCCATTTCTTTTTCTTTGTCGCCGCGTTGTCTGGAGGAAAGAAGGCGCGTAATTTCGCTTCCTATATGCCCCATGCGCATTTCAATGGAAAAAGAGAACCATCTTTCGCGGGAAATGGTTGCGGAAGGAATTTGATTCATACGATAAAACGATTTACGATTGCTTTGATTTTATTCCTCAACTCTTCGTTGCGCAATTCCATTGTCCTGTTGCCCTGCAAAGGTCTGATGTTTATCAATGATACGTATTCCAGACGATCATCATTTTCACGATCAATGTAAATATTTATTCCCCAAATATCAGGTTGATTTGATCCGTTGTCAATCAGAACATTATTGCTGTCCATGTGCCACTCTCCTCCGACTGCCAATATTTGTTTCTCCACATCAACGGTTGCCTTTATCATATCGCCGTAAAACTCTTGCGCTATTTCGCGAAGAACATCTTTTGATATGGCGTCTGTGATAATTTCTATTTTCATAAAATCAATTTTCAACGTCAGATGCTGAAATTCTGAACCGAATACAAATCCTCTTCATCTTCCGCTTCTTTCCGCAATTCTTCCGGCGCTTTGTCGTTCATGGCGATTTTTTCTTCCTCGGCTTCTTCTTCGGCGGTTCTCGCCAAGTTTTCGGCAACCTTTGCCTCTTCCCTTTCCGATCTTTCTTTTTGAAGATCGGCGACGGCTTCTTCAACGGTTACTTGAATAATCACCGGCTCTTCTTTGGGAGGCGCGTTTTTTTGATTCTCAATGAATTTGTCCATGAGCTCGGTTCCGCTTCTCGCTTTGGCATTTTGCACCAATTCCAAAATGTCGCGCAAATCATCGTTGGAGAAAAAATCAATGACCATTTTTCCGCCCTGTTCTTTCTTCTCTATGCGCACGCGCGTCCCCAACCTCTCGGTGAATCTTGATTCCAAATCGGCAATCTCGGGATCCTGAAACAATGATTTTTTCCGTACGCGATCATAAGCGATGCGCCGCGCGATTCCTTCCGTTTCGCGAACGGTCAGCTTTTTGTACATTATTTCTTTGAACAGCACCACTTGTTCTTCCGGACGGTCGGCAAGCATGAGAATCGGACGAGAATGTCCTTCCGAAATCTTTCCTCCGGCAATGGCATCCAAAATGTCCTGAGGAAGAGCGAGCAACCGAATCGTGTTGGAAACATATTCGCGGCTTCTGCCGACTCGTTTGCCGATATCCGCGTGTTTCAATCCGAATTCGTCCGCCAATTGTCCGAAAGCGCGCGCGCGATCAACGGGATTCAAATCCTCTCTTTGAAGGTTTTCAATGATGGCGAGCTCCAATTTGACGCGGTTGTCGTCTTCTCCCGTTCGTATGACTGTCGGCACCTGTTTCACTCCGGCCAATTTTGACGCGCGAAGCCGCCGTTCTCCCGAAATGAGCTCGTACTCAACGCCGAGTCCCCCGTCTTCTTTTTCAAATTCGCGGCGCGTAACGACGAGCGGCTGGAGAACTCCGTATTGTCGTATGGAATCGGCGAGCTCGCGCAATCGCGATTCGTCAAACTCCCTTCTCGGTTGGTAAGGATTCGGTTTTATTTTCTCAACCTCAATCCAAAAAATGGAATCATATATTTTCGGTTTTGCGTCGTCGTTGTTTTCTTGTGTCATGCCTCTATCTTATCACGAGAGGGGCGTGTTCGCAAAATGGGGATAGCGAATACAGATACCAATATACGAATGTGTACGAATGATACGAATGGCTACGAATACGACGGACGACATTTTGGTTTTTAAAAATTGTTTGACAAAAATAATTTTATCGTGTAAACAGAGGAAAGGACCGCAACTTACAAGGAGGTAGAACTTAGCAGGAGATATGCTATGCTATATTCTGATCTTTTCCACCGTATTACCGTTGGTTTTGAAAACAAAAAAACCGGCGAAGTATTAACGGATTTTTTTGAAATTTATTCAAATCGTGATCGCGCAGATAAAAGAGATGATAAAATTTTACTCAAAGATGTCCCATCTGAGATAAATAAGAGAATAAATGCATTTTTGCGTGAGCACCCTGATTATAGATTTGTAAACATTTCCAATAGCGTTAAGGGCTAATAAACAAAACTCCCGCATTTTGGTGCGGGAGTTTTTTGCTTGTTCGCCGTTCCTTTTCCTTACTTGTCCCGCCGTAGCTTTTAGCGAAGGAGGATACTAATCCACTATGCTTATTTGTGCCAGATGTGAGATTTTTAGTCAGGAATAAATTTTCTTGCACGACCTAACGCCCTCAGCCTCTTTTTACTCGCGGTAATTGAGAGATATGGGATTTTTTTTGACAAAAATAATGCTTCGTGCTATACTTTTCTTCAGATGTCACGTTCGTCAAGGCGACGCGTTCATTCAAAAACGGCAGAGATGCCTTCATGCTTGAGAAAGTGTAACCTGAGAAGGGAGAATGAAAATGAAAACAACAGTGAATATGCAAACAGTGGAAGCGATTATTGACGGCTCGCACAAAATAGATGAAATGAGAAAAAGGATTGATGAGACAGTTAAAATGATGTACGGATTGTTAAACAGACGGTCTCGGGAAAATCTAAAATTGTGCAGAAAGATCCAATTTAAAAGCGTATCTGGATTGGTTTGGGAAATTGATTCCGAAGGTGCCATTAGGTTTGGGTTAGATGAAAAAATATCTGTTAAAATAATTTACGATATCAATGAGCCATCCAAACTATGCTTCACTGATGTTCAATTCGTCTATGAACATTTATATCTATTGATTCAAGGAATGATGAAGGAATTTCTTGAAATTAAGGACGGCGTGGAAGTTTTTGCAAATGCTTCAAAAGCAGATTTATAAAACTTTGTTCAACAAAAAAGAGGAGGAGACGTGTGATGTTTTACATAACTTTGAAGATTTAGTGAAAAACTGTCGCGATTCCATCGTCTAGAAAAAAAATAGGGGACGAGCCAACGGAGTACCTATATGGTACTCCGTTTTTAATTCCAAAAAATCGTCCTTCAGGACGATTTTTATTGTGCCGGAGGGGAGACTTGGTCAGGAATAAATTTTGTCGCAACAAAATTTTTTCCCTACCCGACCTCGCCTGTCCCTGCGGGGACATGGCTCCGGTTTTTCCCGCTCGCAAGCGGGACCCCGCCCACTGGCGGTGGCAAGTCTCCCACGCAAGCAAAGCAGTTTGCTTGCTCTCCGGCACAAAACAAAAAAGCGGAGAGACCGCCAGCGTGGCGGACTCACCGAGTTTTTGTTTTGTGCCGGAGGGGAGACTTGAACTCCCAAGCCTTACGGCACACGATTTTGAGTCGTGCATGGTTACCAATTTCATCACTCCGGCTTACTTGCGTATACTATCGCGTTTTGGCAAAAAAATCAATCGGGATGCAAAAAGCCCGCTTCATGTCATTCGTGAAAGCGGGCTTTTTTGAAATATGGCTTGCAAAAATTTATTTCACGGTGAATGCTTGTTGTATCGCTTTTCCGTTTTCGGTAATCGGCGCGTCTATTTTGGCGTCAAACTTTTTATCGCCGTCATCATTATAAACAACGGCATAATATTTTTTATCGGCCTCTGTTCCGCGAAGAAGTTCCACCGTCACGTTTTCGTTGGTTCCTTTCGGGAACCATCCCGCGCCGAGAATATTTCCAAACTCTCCGTCCCTGTCTTCATGTACCACAATCCAACTGTCTTTGGTGAAAACCGCCTTGTTCACAAAAACGACATTCCCCGCCCCTTGTTCGGAAAGAGCAATGGAATCTTTTGCCGACGTATCGCCAAGCGTCGTCCCGAGCGTGCTTGTCGCATTTTTTTCATCCAAATCGGCAATTTCCCCCGCGTTCTTTCCACTCCACATGCGTCCGATAAAGAACCCGAAAAGAAGCCCCACCGCAATGGTTGCGGCGAAAATCATATTCCGCTGTTTGTTTTTATCCTCTAAAAAGGTCTTTGCCATCTCTTTTTCCATATATGTATTGGTTAGTTTTTATTAATGCAAACGATGCTTCTATCTTCTTAAAATTTACTTCAAAAGTCAACTTGGACGAAACCTCAAAAACATTGCCTTGTTTCTCCATTATTTTTTTGACGAAACGGGGTATCGCTTGTATACTCAAGGGCATGGAAAAAAAACTTCCGAAAATTCTCGCGATTGCGGGACCGACCTCGTCCGGAAAAAGCGATCTGGCGGTTTTTTTGGCGCAGAAATGGAACGGGGAGATTGTTTCCGCCGATTCGCGGCAAGTGTACCGCGGTTTGGATATCGCCACGGGAAAAATTACAAAAAAAGAAATGCACGGAATTCCCCATCACTTGCTCAGTGTGGTTGATCCGAAAGAACAGTATGCCGTTTCTCATTTTAAGCGCGATGCGGAAAAAGCCGTTGACGATATTTTGTCGCGCGGAAAGCTTCCCATCCTCTGCGGAGGCACGGGGCAATATATGGATGCGGTAACGGAAAATTTTATCGCGCCGCAAACGAAACCCGATCCGAAACTGCGAAGGAAACTTGAAGCGAAAAATACGGACGAACTTTTTGCCGAACTTAAAAAACTTGATCCGGCGCGCGCGAACACCATTGATCGGCATAATCCGAGACGGCTTATCCGCGCAATAGAAATCGCGACCGCCGAAGGTTCCGTTCCTCAAATTTCCAAAACGCCGAAAAAATACAATGCGCTTAAAATCGCCATTGCGACCGATAAAGAAACCCTGCAAGCTCGCATATGGGATCGCGTTTTAAAACGCATAGAACAAGGTATGGTGGAAGAAGCGGAAAAACTCCGCCGGGGCGGGCTGACATTTGAAAGAATGAAAGAACTCGGTCTTGAATATCGTTACCTTGCGGAATATTTGGAGGGAAAAATCACATTGGAAAAAATGAAAGAAGAAATCTTTTTCAAGGATCGGCAATACGCCAAACGCCAACTTACCTGGTGGAAGCGCGATCCGAACATACATTGGTTTCCCCTTTCCGAGCGAGATGCCGTTATGGCGCTCATAGAAAGTTTTTTAAAAAAGTAAAAAAACGCCACGACTTGCATCGTGGCGTTTGCCTTTATTGTTTTGGAAGCGATTTATCCAAAAACTTATTGATGATATCGTTCGGAACAAAGAGAGCGATACTGGTAAGGGAAGCTTCTCGGACCGCCACTTGTGTGACCACTCCCGCCATCTTCATATCGCCAAGCTTTATAACCGCACCGCCGGAATTGCCTGGAACGATTGGAGCAATAACATACATATATGTGTCTTTGCCTTGTTTCGTTATCCTTTCACGCGCAACTCTTCCGTCCATGATAATATCCTTTATGCCGAGGGGCGAGCCAATCATGATAACCGTTTTGTCCGCTAAGTTTTTCTCGCGAGAAACTTCTACGGCGGAACCGGTGAATTTACCGGGGTCTTTCGCTTGTATAAGAGCAAGGTCATTTTCTCCAAGAGCCACTTTTATGGCAAGGAACTCTTTTCCCGCGTAGTCCGTGAGCGTATATTCCGTGTTTACCTTCACGTCTATATATTTTCCCGGATTTTTTTTCTCTATATCGGCGACGATTTTGGCAAATTTTAAAACAGAAGATGAGTCGTCAACCACATGGCCGGCGGTTATGAGATATCCATTTGGGGCAATAACCGTTCCTCCGCCTATGCTTCCGTCAAGCGATAAGCGCGCGCGATTTATCGGCTTTCCTGTTTTTTCCGGATTATCATAAATTTTTACATCGGCAAAACTTTGCGTTTCTACCGCGTAAGCGGATGGATTGGCAATATTTTCGCGTGCCCATATATGAGCGTTATCAATATCCAGAATGGTTTGTTGTCCGTCGTAAAGATATTGTTTTGGTGGCGTGGATTGGCAAGATGGCGCAAGGCAAGACAAAACCAGCACTGCGAAAAGAATTCCGAAAAACGGATTTTTAATGTTCATTTTCATGGAACATACTCCTTGATAGAAAGAGGTCTATCTGCCTTAAGAGTATCCGCTTTCTCTCCGCAGGTCAATTTTACAAGTGAAAAATTATGTAGTCAAAAGTTTTTCAAGTCGGAATGTGCCGAATTGCCGAATTGCTTGATTTTTTTATCGGTTTGTATTATACTTCATCCTACATTAAAAAAACAAGAAATATTATGTCACAAGATCATTTGATAAAACTCGCCTGCGGAAAGTGCAAAAGCGTCAATTACATGACGACCCGCAACAAGAAACAAGTTGAAAAGAAACTTGCGCCGAACAAGCATTGTTCCGTTTGCAGAAAACACACCCCGCACAAAGAGGCGAAAAAATAAACAACATCGTTAAAAATCACCGCGACCGCGGTGATTTTTAAAGATAATTCCCGATTTAAAAGTTTTTTGTACGAGCAAGGCAAACAAAAAATACGGAGGACTACCCTCCGTATTTTATCAAAAATAATGTTGCCGGAATTTTTTATTTATGAAATTTCAGAAATCGTTGTTTCCAGACATCAAACTCGGATTCAGTGAGAAGTTTCATATCGCAGAGTGCCGGACTTCCCTTTTTCTCGTATTCTTCTTTGTCATAGCCTCTGTCATACTCCAATCCGTTCATGTCGCTCCAAAATTCTTCATATTTTTTCCCCATCCGGCAAAAAACAAAATGGTTTTCGGAGTTGGTGCGCGCCAAGACAAAACTTCGCAGTTCGCCGAAGGTGCGGGTGTTCAGTCTGTCGTTTTGATATGCGGGCATTTCTTTTCCTCCCCTTGTTTTTTATACAACTCAAAATATCTGTTACGATAATAGAGTATTTTAGTTATTTTGTCAAATTACTTTGACAAAAACAAAACATTATCATATAATGGTCATGTT
>JBAYGK010000033.1:0-10140 GCA_041666665.1 Minisyncoccota bacterium | reverse complement strand
TCCGACGGTTTCTGCGATGCGCCGTTTGTATTTACGGGGGGACGAGATAATCTCCCGAGGAGCGGCAGAGCCGTGACGGTGGCGGTGATTCTTGCCGAGCTTTCGGATGCGCCGCACAAATCAACGTTGGAGAGCGTATCACCTTGCAAACTGCCCGAAACAAAAAACAAAACCTATCCGAACGGACACGACAAATCGTACTACGACGACATGATGTTCTGCGTGACGGATTATTACCGAGAAAATTCTTACGGAACGGTGAATGTAGTTCCCGTTGTATTTCCGACGTGGTACAAACTGCAAAAACCGACGAGCTATTATGTCGGAAAGGAAGATCAGCTTGTGGAGGACGCGATTGCGAAATCAGGACTTGATGTAAGCGGGTTTGATATTATTTCTGCGGTGCATTCGGGATGGTCGGAGCAAGAAAAACCCGTGTTTGATTTTAATCACCGCTTATTTACCCTATCTTTTTCTAACAAAACAAATATTGCCGAAAAAGATTTATTAGGTCCATGGGTACATGAAATAGGGCATAGACTCGGTATGGTATTGATTAAAAATTCAGTTCCGACACCTATTCCCGATTTATATAAAATGGGACTGATTGACCCGTTGCTTTTTGATACCGAGGGTCGTTGGGATGTTATGGCAACAGGAGGAACAAATAAAGGATCAAACGGCTTATACGGATACGACCCCACGTTAATGAGTTCTTATACGAAAGAATTTTTGAATTTTCTTTCATACGACATCAAACCGAAACTGGTATATGGCACATATCCGATAGGCGCACTGAATCAAAAACAGCTTGGCGACACGGTGTTTCGCTACAATTTATTGGAGAACATAAACGATGACGACACCACCCCGTATTATATCCTTGAAACAAGAAAACAGTCTTTGCCCGATAAAAAATGGGATACCTCAATCCCGAAAGACGCGCTTGTTGCGTATTATGTCAACCCGCTTGGATTTTCAGAATATGGATACGGAACAATTATTGATAAAAACGGAGTTAAAAATTCGTATATAGAGAATGAATGCCGAATCATAAATATTCCAAGCGGGGGACCTCTCGGTTTTCCAAAAGGCGGGGTATTGAAGATAGGGGAAACATACAATGATTATGATAATCTTGTTTCAATTTCTGCCATATCTGACTCAAACAGGGGCGGAAAATACTTTATAAACGCGCGAATTCAGCCGATTGATAATGACTTTATTAGTAGCGTAGCCGGTAAGTTTAAAGGAGTCATCCTTGATTCTTTAGACGCTGAATCTGATATGCGTTCAGCTGGTTGTAAATTATCGGGAATAATACAGAAAAGTCCGAATTTGATGCCGCTTTTTTATCAAAGCATATTTAAACTTTCTTCTCGTTTGTTAGTGTTGTTTGCAATTATCAATATTTGTTTTTGGTGGATAGCTCGTCGTTATCCGCAATGGTTTGAGAAAAGAAAATTATTAAAAAAGGGAATACTCGTTTTACTCTCAATATTTACCATTTTGATATTCTTTCTCTTCTGTTTCTCCACGTTTGCTTTAAATTCGGCTGATCAAAATCAAGATTATAGAAAATCCCAAAGCCAGAAAGGTATTTACGTTACAGATTCCCCCCTCACTCCCACCACCCTCCCCGACCTTGATCTCCATGCCATCACTCCCGACGGCAAGCATGTCGGCGTAAACTATGCAACCGGCGAATATGAAAACCAAATCGCGGGCGCGATTCCTTCCGGCGACAACCAAGGTTCTCCCGAGTGGATTTTGATTCCCGAAGGAACGTCAGCGAGATATTATGTGTCTGCGCATGACAATCAAACATTTCTCAACGAGAATCCCGACATCGCAAGCAAGATGGGAAGTACCGAAGACAGCTACGAAGTATACGCAAGATATTTTGATCCCGCGACCGGCATATTCACGGGCACAACCACAACTCAAACCATTCTTCCCGGCGTTGCCGATTTCTACCAAATAGCGGGAACCACCACCCCCTCCGTGATTCAAACATCAGCGTCCGCGAAAGACTTGATTTCCTTGTTCCGTTCTCTCGTGTCTTCCCTAAGCATGCCGAAAACGCTCCGGCAGATTCTCCTTTTGGAAACGAATGTTATTGAAAAACTGATTTCAAAAAACCTGAAGAAACCGGCGCTGGCTCTGATTCAAAGCGAAAGGCGGATGATTCAACTGTTCTCCTGCGGAACGAAGAAAACCGATATCTTCTCCGGAATGCAATCCGAAAAGAACGCCATGAATCTTTTGGCGAAAGATGGAATCAGTAAAACCGACATCAACGGCATGAACGGCATATTCAATCAATTCGGCAGGTCTCAAAAATGCGGGCTTGCGCAATCGGATGCGGAGATGTTGCTCGGCGTTCTCGGGAAGTTGGAAAACGCGATTAAGAAATAACGGCAGGGAGGATTCGAGATAGTTACGAGTAAAGTTTGCCGGTACGCTTTATAACAATCTCAATTCTAACAATTTCTCATTTTGTCAAATTGATTTTGCCGGTATTCATTGGTATGATGTCTGATATGGAAATACTTGGAAAATTGCTCGGGACAGAGGAGCGCGTTAAGATCATGAGGCTGTTTCTTTTGAACGGCGAAATGTGTTTTGATGCCGGCGATATAATGGATCGGAGCAAGGTCAGCCGCGGCGCGCTTCGGCGGGAAATCGCATTGCTTCTCAAAATCGGTTTCGTGAAACCGAAGGTTTTTACCAAAGAAATTGAGAAAAAAAGAGGAAACACGGTGAAGGTAATCAAGAAAAAAGTTTCCGGATGGCAACTGTCAATAGATTTTCCTCTCCTGCTCCCCGTGCGCAATCTCCTGATATCATCGGAGCCGGTAAAGAAAGAAGAAATCATTGAACGTTTCAAAAATACGGGCAAGGTGAAATTGCTCGTTCTCGCCGGCGTGTTCATTCAGAAAGACGATAGCCGCGTTGACATTCTCATTGTCGGAGATGAACTTAAAAAAAAGAATGTTGAAAACAGCCTGCGTTCCATAGAGGCGGAAGTGGGAAAGGAGCTTTCTTACGCGCTTTTTGATACGCAGGATTTCGTTTATCGCATGAACGTCTACGATAAATTTGTTCGGGATATTCTTGATTTTCCGCACGAGAAAATATTGGACAAAATCGGTACGCTTCAATAGTTTTTTAAAATACGATAAAAATAATTTTACCTTAAAAAATAAATTTGCAATTGCATGAATCCGTCCATAGAAATTCTTAAAAATTCTTTTGAAGGGTTGGGGAGCCAAGTTATCGTGTTTATTCCGAACCTTATCATCGGTTTGGCTTTTATCGGTCTCGGCTGGCTCATCGGAACGTCCTTTGAGAAGATACTGGTGTATGCCGGAAAGAGATTTAAATTGGATTCGTTTTTTGATTACCCCGAAGTCCGTTCCTTTTTGGCGCATTGGCATGTTCGCCTTGATATCGGGTTGTTTTTGGGCATGCTGATAAAATGGTTTATTTTTATCGCCTTCCTTTTATCCGCGCTTCAAGCTTCCGGATTGTCGCAAGTCGGTGATTTTTTGAATCAGGCGATTTCAGTCTACCTGCCGCAAGTGATTATCGCGATAATCATTCTCTTTTTCGGAATGATAGGCGCAAAAACCGCAAAAAACATCATCATCGGAATCACCGGAGTTCTCGGTTCCGGAGCATCGCATTTTTTGGGAAATTTCGGCAGTTATGCCATTTGGATTACCACGATGATTTTGGTTTTGTTGAAACTCGGACTCAATGCCGATCTCATGAGGGCGCTTTTTATCGGCATCATTGCCGGATTTTCTCTCGCTTTCGGTTTGGCGTTCGGACTTGGGGGAAAGGATGTCGCCGCCAAGATTTTGGAGCATTTTTATAAAAATAAAAATTCCGGCTAAATGAAGCTTCTTCCGAAACGGACATTTTTTATCGCTCTTTTGCTCGGGGTGATTTTCGGCGTTTGGACGACCGCTTATCGCGGAGATTTTCGCGGTGACAAAGCGCCGCTGGAAAAAAATATCGCCGCGATTTCCTTCAAAAATGTTTCGGTGGAGGCTGAAGTCGTTAACCGTGAAGATACGCGAATTCTCGGGCTTTCGGGAAGGAGCGCGCTTTCGGAAGGGGAGGGCATGTGGTTTGATTTCATTTCCGAAGGTTATCACGGCTTCTGGATGAAAGACATGAATTTTCCCATTGACATACTTTGGTTTGATAAACATTTGCGGATAATCCATATGAAAGAAAACGCCTCGCCTGAGTCCTATCCGGAAACGTACGCGCCCCCTTCTCCCGATCGCTTCGTGCTGGAAGTTCCCGCCGGTTTTGTTAAAAAATACGCGGTATCTTTGGGAGAGAGCGTTACTGTGAATAAAACCCCTTGATTTTTTTTACGCGTGTGATATGATGTTATGACGTTTGGAAAAACATCATATCGCGGGGTGGAGCATCGGTAGCTCGTCGGGCTCATAACCCGAAGGTAGTAGGTTCAATTCCTACCCCCGCAACATTTGCAAAAAGCGCGCCGCAAAAAGGCGCGTTTTTCGTCGGTAAAATCATTGAATAAAAACACACGGTATGATAGTATATATACACCTATGTCTAAATTCAATAAAAAAATGCAAGCGTTGGAATTGAGGCGGAAAGGAACAAGCATCAAAACCATCGCTGAAAAGCTTCATGTTTCAAAAGGGAGCGCAAGCGTTTGGTGCAGAGATATCCTTCTGACGAAAGAGCAGGAAGAAAATTTGAAACAAGGCATGATAAAAGCCGGACATAAGGGGAGAATGATCGGGGCGGAAATGAACAGGAAGAAAAAGACCGACGCTATTGCATTTTATAGAAAATCTGGTAAAAATGATATAGCTTCGCTGTCAAAAAGAGCGTTGTTTATTTCAGGGGTTGCCCTCTATTGGGCGGAAGGGGTAAAAGCATCGCAATCTCGTTTGGCATTTGTAAATTCCGACGCAAAGTTAATTCTTTTTATGTACAAATGGTTTTCTGTTTGTTTGCATGTGAAATCAAATGAATTTGCCCCGCGTATTTTTATCAACGAAATGCACAAGAAACGAGAAAAAGCGCTTGTGGAATACTGGTCTTCTCTGTTACAATTACCAAAGGAACAATTTGGAAATGTCGTTTTCTTGAAAATGAAACAAAAGAAAGTATACGAGAATTATGATTCGTATTTTGGGGTGTTATCTTTGGGGGTCGCAAAGAGTACCCATCTGAAATACAAAATCCTCGGATTGATAGAAGCCTTTGGGGATACGATAAAATAGTCTTCCGATATTGTCGTTTTGACTAATCAGCCCATTTTACGGAAGAGAACAAACAAGAGCGTGCGACAAATAAATATGCCGATATAGCTCAGTTGGTTAGAGCGGGCGTTTCATAAGCGCCAGGTCATAGGTTCGAGCCCTATTATCGGCACAACGAAGCATGAGGGACAAGTATATGGAAAAGGGAACGACGGAAAACGGCGCACGGTAACGCCGTTTTTGTTTTTCCACGGAATGGTTAGGTATATGTCCTGTCATACGCCATAATGCAAGCATGCCCATTCATAAAAATATAAACAAAGATTTTTTCAAAATATGGTCGGCGGAGATGGCGTATGTGCTCGGATTTTTTGCCGCCGATGGTTCCATGTTAACGAACAATCGCGGCGCGCATTTTATTGAATTTCATATTACTGATTTTGAAGTGATAGAAATAATACAAAAAGCGCTTGGTTCAGACCACAAAATATCAAAACGGAATTTGAACAATAAATGGAAAACCTTATATCGTTTGCAAATCGGCAGTAAAGAAATGTTTTTTGATCCGGAGAGTTTTGGCTTCACGCAAGCAAAGAGTAAAAAGATGCGGCTTCCAAAAATACCCAAAGAATTTCTTGCTGACTTTGTGAGAGGGTATTTTGACGGCGATGGATGCATATATTTCAAAAAGCACAATGTCAAAGATCGTAAAAAACCGAAATGGATATTTTCAAGCAGATTTACTTCCGGAAGCAGGCTCTTTTTGGCTGATGTTCACAGTGCTTTGCGGGGCGTTGTTCAAAAAGGATACATTGCAACAAAAAAGAAGGGGGAAGAAATCCATGCGTACGAACTGGTATTCAGCCACAGGGACAGTCAGTCTTGCATTATTTTGTTTTTTATATAATAATAGCTCATGTGGACTCCGCTTGACCCGAAAATACAATCTTTTCAAAAAAGCGGTTGAAACATTATACGGTTTGCGGGCGTAGCTCAGCTGGTTTAGAGCGCTGCCCTGTCACGGCAGAGGTCGTGGGTTCAAGCCCCATCGCTCGCGCAAATGAAAAAAGCGGTTTTTGGCCGCTTTTTTCATTTGCGTGAGCGAAGCAAAGACAACTGCTTGTCTTTGCAGTGGGGTTTGCCACCGCCAGCGGGCGGGGGTCCCGCTTGCAAGCGGGAAAAGTCGGAGGCATGTTTTGAATGTCGTAACATTCAAAACAGCTGAGACAGGGTAGCGGAAAATTTTTGTCGCAACAAAAATTTATCCGTGACCAAGCCCCATCGCTCGCGCAAAAAAGAAACCCCGAAAGGGTTTTTTCTTTTTGCGGAGACCTATTAAAAAGCACTCACCGTTTCCGATGAGTGCGAATTAACCGTTTGGTTAATTGATATTGTATTCGATTTCCAAATCAGGGGCATATCTTTGAGGTATTATTTCTTTCCCTGACCATGCATCAACATAAAATCTTTCAAGTTCACCTATTAATTTTGCCTTGAGTGAAATCTTCGTTACTATCCACGATGCAACAAGATTGCAATCGTAATCTTGAACAGACGAGGAAATGAGATGCATCTCAATCCGACCATTTTGCCATTTTTTTCTCATTTTAAGCAAAAAAGAGATATTGACATCAAGATTGTTGATATCTGCCATTGTTTTATTTGGAGTTTTTGCGATTTTTCCAGATTCAATCTGGACGGCTACAATGCGCGGATAGAGGTTGGTAAAAACATTTCTAATCCTTGTTGCTGTTTCAAACGAGACATACTCGGATGTTTCGCATATCAAATTTCCCCGTATCAGGTCGTTAAACATCCCAAGGGCAATGATCTGGCTTTTTGTAAGGTACAGCATATTCTCCTCCTTCAGAGGTTTTCGCCTAAGCTTTACAAAGGCGTACATAACGAAATGCTATGCAATATGTATAATACTACATATTCAATATGTTTGTCAAGGGTCTGTGGCAATAAAAATATTCTCGCCATTTTTCAAACTTTCCCGTATCTTGGTTCCAGTAGCGTTCACCGAGGCGCGCGGCAAAAAAGAACCTGATGTTCAGGTTCTTTTTATTGTTTTTTTATTCTTCTTTTACATCAACTCGTTTTTTTCCGCCTGTTTCCGTTTTCGGAAGGGTAACGGTGAGAACGCCGTTTTTTGTTACCGCTTGCACCGCGTCTTTGTCTACGCCCGCGGGAAGGGCAAAATCGCGGCGAAATTCGCCATGCTCGCGTTCGTACCGATAAAAGGTTTCATCTTCTTTTCCTTCCTTTCTCTCTTTCTCAATTGATCCCGAAATGGAAATGGAATTATCGTCAACATCAACATGAACATCCCCCGGGCTTAAGCCGGGAACATTGGCGGTTATGACCACCTCTTTTTCGTTCTCGGAAATATCAACCTTCGGAAATGAAACCCCGCGAATCATTTCTCGCGGAAATTCAAAAAGCGGTGCAAGGTGCTCGTTGCTGAAAAACTTGCCCATCATTTCATGAATCGGCGAAATGGGACGGGTCGGTTCATAATGCGCCATTTGGCGCTTGTTTTTTTCGTGCTCCATAAAAAATACAATGATACTAATGAATAAATATGCGCGGGCGACGAATCCGCGTATCTCCCATTATAGACCATGAAACAAAAAATTTTAACAGGGTCGGTGTGGATATTTAAAATATACCCTGTTTTGATACGTATCAAAACAGGGTATTCATTTCACTTTCTTTTCCACGGGACGGTTTTTTTCGTTTTTTTACGATTATGCACCGTGCGTTTTTTGTATGTTTCTTTTTTCTTTTTACTTTCAACTTTTTTCTTAACCGATGCCAATTTGCTGTGTCGCATTGAATAGCCGAAATAGATGAGAAGCCCGAATCCTTGCCAGATAAAGAATCGCATCCATGTCGCGCCGGAAAGAAAATATCCCAACCCCGCGACGGAGAGCGCTCCCAATATCGGAATAGTCCATCCGAGGGGTACCTTGAACGGTCGGGACATTTTCGGGTGTCGTATGCGCAAAGAGATAACGCCGATGCAGACAACGAAGAAGGCAAGAAGCGTTCCGATGTTTACCAGTTCCGCCAATTCATTGAGTGGCATGAATCCCGCCGCAAGAGAAATGAAAATTCCCGAGAGTGCGATTGCACGGATCGGCGTTTGTGTTTTTTTATTCACCTTTGATAAGAATATCGGCAGGAGCCCGTCTCTTCCCATGGCGAATATGACGCGCGTCAGTCCGTAGTAACAGACCAGCATCACCGTAGTGATTCCCGCGATGGCGCCCGCCGCGACAAGTCCGGAAGTCCACCGGAATCCTATCAGACCAAGCGCATGCGATATGGGGGAGGGAACATTGAGAGATTGATACGGCACGATGCCGGTCAGCAATCCCGCCACGACGATATAGAGAACGGTGGTAATGATGAGCGAACAAATGATGCCGATCGGCAAATCTTTTTGCGGGTTTCGCGTTTCTTCGGCGGCCGTGGAAACAGCGTCAAAACCGACATAAGCGAAAAAAACAATGGAAGCTCCTCCAAGAATTCCGATCGGTTTCCCCGCCGCGTTTTCTCCGAACCACCCGAACGGAAGAAACGGCGACCAATTTTCCGGATGCAGGTTTTGCGACGCGACGGCGATAAAAATCGCAATCGTGAGCAATTTTATGAACACCATGACGGTATTCATTCTTACCCCGTGTTTTACTCCCGCAGTGAGAAGCGCCATGAGAACGAGCACAATGCCGAAAGCGGGTGCGTTGATAATTCCTCCCGCGAGCGGCCCGCCGGCAAATTCCACGGAAAGATGAATGCCGATGGTGGAAAGTATTTTAACGAAATACCCCGACCATCCGGTTGCCACCGCCGCGACAGAAATGCCGTATTCAAGGATGAGAGCCCACCCGATGATCCATGCCGGAAGTTCGCCGAATGCGGTATAACAATACCCATAGGCGCTTCCGCAGCCGCCCAGACTGGCGGAAAGCTCCGCATAGGAAAGCGCCGCAAAAGCGCACACAGTGCCGGTAATGGCGAACGATACAATGATTGCCGGTCCCGTTTGCGTTGCCGCCACGATGCCGGTCAGGACGAAAATTCCCGTGCCGATAATGGCGCCTATGCCGAGCAGTGTAAGATCAAAAGCGGTCAGACAGCGCTTCAATTCTCCGTGTCCGGAATCGCAGGACTCGGGCGTTTTGGTGCGAAAAAGAAAACGTAATTTCTCCACGAAATACCCCTCATAATCAGATTCAAAGAAAGATGTATCTAAGAGGAATAGTACGTATTTTTTGGAACGGTGTCAAACGATTGTGCTTGACTTAAATTGACAAATGTGATATACTGCACGCGGTCTGTTCTTGAAAATTATCAAACAGATGTTAAACAATAACACCCGCCTCCCGCCAAAAGCTACGGCGCGGTAAAACAGGAGAAAACAGATATGTTGAAAAGATTGTCAATTCCCGGAGCCATATTCTTTCTTATCGGCGCGATCATATTATTTTTAATTGTGCCGATATATTCAATCAACCCTTATGAAGTGGTTATTTCCGGTCATTCCATTGATCCGGACACATTGCGAACAATCGCGCTTCTTTCCTTGGGCTTGGCATCCCCGTTACTGGCGAGAAAATTCACGGAAGGGAAGTAATATCAACCGAATTTTAAGAAGGAAACAGATATGTTGAAAAAGTTAAGAAATGTTTTGCAAGACCTGTTTGTGAAAGATAAGTTTGCGTCTGCGGGGATGTTCGGCACCGTACTTCTCGTTATAAGCGCATTCGTATTCGCATCCGCGCAATTCTTGGGAATACATGAACCGGTTCTTGATGTTGCGCTCGGTATTGCCAGCTTCGGCGGGATGATAACGGTCGCGTTCGGAGGG
>JBAYGK010000032.1:0-10172 GCA_041666665.1 Minisyncoccota bacterium | reverse complement strand
TGCGCCGAAAGACCGGATTCTCAATACGTTTTCGGGCGGGCAACAGGCGCGGCTCTTGCTCGCGTCCGCGCTCATTCAAAATCCCGATTTGCTTTTGCTTGACGAGCCGACCAACAATCTGGACACGGCGGGAATAGAACATCTCACGGAATTTTTGAAAGCGTACGACAAAACGGTTATCGTCATTTCGCATGATGCGGAATTTCTGAACAGTTTTACCGACGGCGTTCTCTATCTTGATATTTTCACGAAAAAAATTGAGCAATACGTCGGCAATTATTTTGATGTCCGACAACAGATACTCGCGCGTTTGGAAAAAGAAAACCGCAAGAACGCCCAGCTCGCGAAAGAAATTCAGGCGAACAAAGAGAAATCCAATTTTTTCGCGATGAAAGGCGGGCAGATGCGCATGGTCGCGAAACGAATGCGTGAGAAAGCGGAAGAAATGGAAGAAGAAAAAGTGGTTACGCGAAAAGAAGACAAGGCGATCCGATCTTTTAGAATTCCATCTCAAGAAAATATCGGCGGAATCATCCATCTCACTTCCTACAAAACTTATCACAACGGCAAGGTCGTTCAGCACGAAACCGACATCAAACTCGGAAGAAACCGCCACCTCCTGCTCGCGGGACCGAACGGCATCGGCAAAAGCACGCTTTTGGAACTCATCGCAAAAAACGAGGCCTATGGAATGACAATTCCGCCCGACATGAAAATCGGCTATTACCGCCAAGATTTTTCAACGCTCAATTTTGACGATACGGTGTTCAAATCCCTTTCCGAAGCGGACCCGGAACTCACGGAAGAAAAAATCCGAGCCACCGCCGCCGGATTTCTTCTCACGGGAGGAATGGTATATTCAAAAATCGGCACGCTCTCGGAAGGACAAAAAGGACTGGTCGCATTCGCGCGTTTAGTTTTGCAACGCCCCGGCTTGCTAATTCTAGATGAACCCACCAACCACATCAACTTTAGACACATTCCGATTATTGCGGAAGCCCTCAACAAATACAACGGCGCCATGATTTTAGTGAGTCACGTCCCCGATTTCGTGGAGAAAATACGGATTGATGAAGTGCTGGATTTGGGGAAGTAGGACGAGCTTTTAGCTTTTAGGTTATAGGTTTTAGCTTCTCACGACAGTCGAGCAAACGATGAGCGGACAAAGGTCTTTCCTTAAGGAGGAGCCGGTGAGGCGACGGGAAAAGGAGAGACCTTGGGTAGCGGGCTCAATTTGCTCACATTTTAAGCCCTATTTTTGACGCGCAAAAAAGAAAATTGAAAATGCAAGCTTGACAATAATTGTATTTCGTGTACTATGTGGGTATAGATAGTTCGTTTACAAAACAGCATTTAATGATGTTGCCCAGATTTTAATTTTTTAGAGGAGTACGTGTTATGTATGACAATTATTTAAAGAGAACAAAAGAAACAAAACATGAATCATATAATTTTTGGTATAATCATTATTTAAAGAGAGGACTTGCTAATTTGCCCATAGGGGGAGTGGAGCAGGCAAAAAAAAATGCGGCTGAATTCGCTTGGGTATCAGTTGATGAAAAAAGCCCAAAAGAACAACACCCTTGGTTTGATTGTTGAAAAAAATAAATAAAACAGACCCGCTGAAATTTAGCGGGTCTTATTTTTTTATTCGCGCCTGCCCTGCGTAGCTTTAGCGAAGCGATGGCATTATTCTTCGCTTTTTATAAGTATGTTTTTATGGAACCAATTTTTTCGCCTCGCGAAAAATAGTGGTTTTTATCTCATTCCACGACACATCTTTCAACATTATCGGCGAAGGGTCGTTATCGGCGTTTTCAAAAAAGGTGAGGCTTTTTATAATGTGTAGTTTATTGTAATGTATGTCCGCGTATCGCGTTTCAAAAAAAATGATAAGTTCCGCGAGCGGATATTTTTGCAGCAAAAAATATATGTCGGTAAAATCTTTTTTGCTTCCTCGCGATGAAACGGCATCTATTTTCATTGCCCCGATATCGCGTTCGTCCGCCAAAAAAATATTTTCAAAAGGAATAAGCGAATATGTCGGGCGATACGGATACAGAAAAAAACTTACGGAAACCCCATCAAGTATGCCGTTCAACGTACCATCGGAATCTTCCGCAGTAACTTCAAACTCCCCGAGCGACGCCAATTCTTTTTTGACGGCGGATGTTGAAAATTTTTCTGAAGTGAAAAAATCCAAATCAATGGAAATTCGGTGTCCTAAATGAATCGCGAGCGCCGTTCCGCCAGCCAAATAGAAATACTTAATAAATTCTTTTTGCCCTATCTTGCCAAGAACGGACTTTGTTTTTGCGTCAATTGATTCCGCGTGCATAATGATGAATTAAGATTAAAATATGAACACCAAAAATTTTGGGATTTCCGGTCAAATGTTTGATTTTCCATCACGACTTTTTTCATTTCATCATCGCTGTACATTTTTTTCAAAACGGCAAAATCGCTTATTTCGCCGCGAGATAAAACCCGTTCAATAACGAATCGCGCATTTTTTTTCGGGTTAATGGTTTTAACGTCCGTATCCCAAAAAAGCGACGGACGAAACGAAACGATATTGTTTTTTCGGAAAATTTTAGAGAAAAACATGCGTTTATTATATCAAAAAATAATGTTTTTGGCAAAAAAGAAAAAGACAACGGCGCGGTGATCTTGGTAAGCCACGTCCCCGATTTCGTAGAGAAAATACGGATTGACGAAGTATTGGATTTGGGGAAGTAGAATTAGATAGTAATTAGTAGTAAGTAGTTAGTAGACAATCGTCGTAAAATTTGGGGGTGAGTCCGCCCCGCCGTTGGCGGTCTCTCCCCCAAATTTTCGTCGTAGCGAACTCAATTTGCTCACAGGTAAAGCCATTTTTTGCGCCCAACATTGACAAAAATCGTATTTCAGTGCAAACTGCAGGTATAGATAGTTCGTTTACAACATAATATCAAGAATGGGATAATCTTTAAGAGATTGTCTGAATTTTAATTTTTTAGAGGAGTATGTGTTATGAGTTTTGGAAGAAAACCAAATTATAGCCGTGGAGAATATCATCCATCAGAATTTATGATAAAAAGAAACAAAATTAGGGAGGAATTAATTGCACCATATGAAAAAAACCTCCAAATTGTTCGGTCAAAATTAATGGAGATTGTTGATACATTGCAACCAAACAAGAAGATTTGGTCAACAGAGGAAATTGCTTGTGCCGGTCGTTGGGATATGTGCTTGAAATATATAAAAGACACAAAAGTTCGTGAGGAGTTTTTAGGACTTATGAAGGAATGGGAAATGCGTTTTGGCGAACGTGGAGATGTAATAAGTATGTTTTCTGAAATGGAAAATAAAGGTTATTATAAACTGCACTATACGGATAAGGAGTTAATTCTTTTTCTTAACGATTTTGTGCGAGAAACACTACGTCAGTTGTAAAATAATGCGTTCCACCTTGTAAAAGTTATGGAACAAACAAAAGATATTTTGTGATTAGCACCCCCCGACTCGTCATTGAGTCGGGGGGGTTTATAAAAAATTTCCGTCGTCCGTATTCTATTCTCTATTCTCTATTTTCAATTTTCCATTCTCGTCATTTATCCCCACGTCAACTCTGTCAACTCTCTTGACGGAAAAATTGACAGCGCGTATACTGTACGCATATGCATCCCATACAACAAAAAATTCTTGCTTTAAGCAAGTCGCAAAATTTGGCGGGTTTATCGTTGCGCAAAATCGGCGAGCTTATCGGCGAACCGAACAGTCCGCAAAAAATCAAACACCACATTGATAAACTCAAAGAAAAGGGCTTATTAAACGTGTCCGACGACGGAAAAAAATTGCAACCCGAAAAAATCGGGTTGGATAAAAACACGAACCTCATTTCCCTGCCGATTCTCGGTTCGGCAAATTGCGGCGATGCGAGAACATACGCCGACGGAGATATTGAGGGATATTTGAAAATTTCGCTCAAAATTCTCGGTGAAAAATTCAAAAACAGATTAAACAACCTCTTCGTCCTGCGCGCCTCCGGCAATTCCATGAACCGCGCGAACGTGAACGGCAAAACCATTGACGACGGCGATTTTGTCATAGCCGAAAAAACTTCCGCCCCGCCCCAAAACGGCGAATACATCGTTTCAATAATAGAAGGTTTGGCGAATATCAAAAAATTCCTCTTTGACGCCAAAAACAAACATATTATTCTTGCATCGGAGTCCAGTATGAATTTCCCTCCGCTCTACATTCACGAACTTGACTACGCCGATTATTTCGTCGGCGGCAAAGTCGTGGACGTCATAAAACAACCCGAAGAATTTCCGGATTCATCCATACGAGAAGTCCTGAAATACGGTAAACCGATTACCAAAGCGAGTGTTAAGGAGAAAAAATAACGTAATTGAAGTGTACGAAAAAATCGTACAACTGAAAAACTTTCAGTTGGTGACAAAATGTCACGAACTGAAATTCAAAAAACAAAAAATTAAATTTATATGGAAAAAATAAACGTGCAAGGGTATGACATAATTATTGTTTCTGAGGGAGAGCATGATTATATTTCGCTTACCGATATGTTAAAAGCAAAGGATGGAGAATTCTTTATTTCGGACTGGTTAAGAAACAGAAATACCGTTGAATTTTTAGGATTTTGGGAACAAATAAACAATCCTCATTTTAATTGTGGCGAATTCGCCACAATTAAAAGCCAAGCCGGTTTAAATAGTTACAAAATCAGTGTAAAAGAATGGGTAGAAAAAACCAATGCGATTGGTCTACGAGCTATCGCGGGACGGTATGGCGGAACGTACGCACACAAAGATATCGCTTTTGAGTTCGGAATGTGGATATCCCCCGAATTCAAATTATATCTTATAAAAGAATTTCAGCGCTTAAAAATTGAAGAAAACGAACGACTGATTTCCGGCTGGGACGCAAAACGAATGCTTACAAAAATCAACTATAAAATTCATACTGATGCGATACAAGAAAAAATTGTTTTTCCATTAAAATTATCCCAAAAAGACGCATTGATTATTTACGCGACAGAAGCCGACGTTCTCAATAAGGCACTTTTTGGAAAAACGGCAAAAGAATGGCGAATGAAAAATCCAAAACTTGATGGAAATATTCGTGATTATGCCGATGTCTCGCAACTCGTTTGCCTTTCAAATCTGGAAAACATAAACGCTGAGTACATTCGTGCAGGACTTTCTCAAGGTGTCCGCCTTCTAAAACTCAACGAAAGCGCCATCCACCAAATGAAATCTCTGCAAGGAAATACGACTATAAAGAAATTGGAAAACCCAAAAACATGAAATTTATAAACAGATAAGCATAGAGCGGAAACAAGGGCGGTCCTCAAGGAGGAGCGGTGAGCGACGGGGAGAGAACTGCCCTTGGTGTAGCGGGAATTGTTTGAAGCAAAATGACGCGACATCGCCAATCCTATCCACCGTCCGAAAATATGCTATATTTGAAGAGAAAAAATAAAGAAATAAAAAATAAGAAAATTAACGACAACGGCGTAATCTTTCTCTTCAAAATAAATAATTATATGGAAAAATCAAATTCAATGGTTTTATTTAATCAAAATCAAATTCGCCGTATTTGGGACGAAGAAAAAGAGTTGTGGTATTTTTCGGTTTCCGATGTTATTGCTATTTTAACAAATAGCGTTGACCCTTTGGCGTATTGGAGAAAATTAAAAGAACGCCTGCTTTCCGAAGGAGGAAATGAAAGCGTGACAAAATGTCACGGGTTGAAAATGATCGCGGCTGACGGAAAAATGCGCATTACTGATGTTGCTGATACCGAAACAATGCTCCGTCTTATTCAATCCATTCCCTCTCCAAAAGCGGAACCATTTAAACTCTGGCTTGCTGAAGTCGGTTATGAACGACTTGAAGAAACCGCCGACCCTGAAATCGCCATCAACCGCGCACTCAAAACGTATTTCCAAAAAGGATATTCCCGCAATTGGATCAATATGCGCTTAAAGAGCATTGAACTCCGCAAAGGATTAACCGATGAATGGGAAAAACGCGGAGTAAAAGAAGGGCAAGAATTTGCCATTTTGACGGATGAAATAACCAAAGCATGGACGGATATGACCACCAAACAATACAAGCAACACAAAAACCTGAAAAAAGAAAATCTCCGCGACAATATGACCAATATGGAGTTAGTGCTAAATATGCTCGCCGAAACCGCCACTGTTGAAATTTCAAAAAAAAGCGAACCAAAAAACCTGCCCGAAAACAAAGCCGTAGCCAAAACCGGCGGAGGCATCGCCGGAAATGCCCGAAAAAATCTGGAAAAAATAACCAAAAAACCAGTAATCACCAAAAAGAATTTCAAAGATTTTCAAGAAGATAAAAGATTGAAAGGAGGATAAAAAGCGCCGAGACAAGAGGGTAACTTGGAATTCATTCCTCCTGTTGGAGGTGCGACCTCCAAGTTACCGACATACTATCACTTAGACAAAAAACCAACGGACGCACCGTCACCACCTCCCGAATTGACGAAGTGCTGGACTTGGGGAAATAATAGACGAGCTTTATAAATAGTTTTTATGACAAACAAGAAAAATGAATCCTGTGGACCAAGAAATTTTGAAGAAGCGGAACAAGAAATTCTTGCTCTAACCAAAAACGCCGTTGGCATCGCATACCCAATTTATTGGGACGGATTAAATTTGCTGAAAGATGTTATAAATCTTTTAGCAGAAGAGACAACTAAAAGCATGAGCGAATCGGAGAAAAAGTACAGCAAAGCGTATCTTATGCTTATAAATCGCGCTATTCAACACACAGAAAGTGCGCGCCTGCTAACAGAAAGAGGTTTGTACGGCGACAGTTTTGTCTTAACGAGAAGTTTGATGAGCGACCTGTCAATGATGCAATATCTCCACTTTCATCCGAACCTGCTTGATCTGTTTTTAGATGAAAAGCAAGAAGATTACCAAAAAAACAAAGAATTCAAAACAGCGTTCAACGAAACTGCTATTGAAAAAGATTTAGTCGGGAGAGGAGTGAAATCGTTTGCTTCAGCATTCCAAACACTAAGCAAAGCATCGCATGCAAGTTCTTTCGGCTCGCAATTATATGGTTCTATGGGTAAAAAAAGGGGGCAATACCATCTAAATTACGGTCCAAAATTTCAACCAGAAAAAACACTGATGCTAATGGATATGTTTGTCAGTAGTTATTGTGATTTGATAAATAACGTTCTATGGCACAGGTACCACTCAAAAACAGAAATTGATACTGACGATTGGAGGAAAATAAAAACCAAATTATCAAAACTTACGCAAAACGAAAAAATTTTCACAGAAGCAACGGGAAAAACAATAAAAGCACTATATCCAAATTTTGAAAATCAAAAACAAAGGGGGTCGTAGCGGATAACCCAAAAAAAACAAAAACGCTCCGGCTATGAAAAGCCGGAGTGTTGTTTTTGTATGACGTATCAATCTATTTTGAAAAAAGAATTTTGCGTTTTCCCTTTGAAAGCGAGAGGCGGGATTGATTTTATTCGGTATCGTTTTTATGTTTGTTTTTCACGATGCGGGCTTTTATTTTTTCCCAAAACAGTATCCTGATGCCTAAAAGTTCGGCCCCGACAAAAATGGAAAGAATGGCTATGGGCGTAAAAGGCGTGATGAGAGCGATAAAACCGTACAGCGCCAAAAAAACTCCGGTCGTTTTTTTATATTTTATTCCTTTTATAAATTCTTGTATTTTGGCAAATGTTTCGCTGTTTACGGCTTTTTCCAGAGCCTTACGCACGTCAAACATTGACCCTGTCGTCTGTATTTTCAAAACCCGCCTCCCTCGTATGCTTGTCGTTTTCAAATCTCGTATAAGCATAGTATGAACCTCTTATTTAGTCAAACAGAAAAAAAGCGCCGACACGATGCCGGCGCGGGTTTAATTTCGGGGTTTGTCAGATGAAAGAAACGACAAGCCCCGCGAGAAGAATAACGAAGAGCATGCAGTCAAAAACCGTGTGATAAGTGATGGAAGTGGCAAGTCCTCTCATGTGCGCCATATTGAGATCGTCTCCGCATACCGGCAATGTCTCCCGATAGGCTTTTCGGTATTTATATCCGAGAAAAAAACCGAGAATTATGAGCGATACGGGAGCGGCAAGCGGAATACCGAGCGCAAGATGCACAAGCCCGAATTTCGCCGACTGCAAAGATATCGCCTTCCACTCCGTGTGCCCGTAGCGAAAAATTTCTTCTTCCACTTTGACAAAGAACGGCGCGAGAAAAATAAGCGCGACAAGAAGGAGGGCGGGCGCAAAACGAACGAAATCGTGGCGTTCTGCAAGATCCGCAAGAGGAGCCATCATGATGTTTCCGCCTTCCGCCGTGAAAAGATTCATCCAGCCGATTCGCATGAACGGCACGAACATCATCAAAAGGATTATTGTTCCGACAACGAGAACAAGAACGCCGAACGCTTCCGCGCACATTTTCGGGCGCACGCTCTTCCATATGAATGAAATGAAGGAAATATCCGCGAACGCGTCGCGCGCCATACGTACGATAAAAAATAAAACATACGCCAAAGCGATGCCTTTGATATAAAAGAATGGGTCTGTCATGCGCCACCTCACGGTTACGTTTCAATGCAAACAAAATTCAGTTCCGACGTCAGAGTAACATAATTGTCTTATTTGCGCAAACCATTGACAAAATCATAAAAATGGTCTATAAGTATACCTGATGTGAGTTTTTTGTTCTTTTCAAAAAATAAACGCAAGGGGGAGATACCGAATGAAATACGAATTTTTACGGAATGATTCCGTTCATCGCGTCGGCATTATTACGAGCGGCGGGGATTGCGGCGGGTTGAATGCTTTTCTTTACGGCGCAATAATGACGGCGCTCAGATGCGAGATAGAACCCATTGTCATCCCAAGCGGAAATGTGGGATTGTACAATCTCATTGATTACGAAACGCGCGAAATCAAGCCGGCAACGGTTGAATTCGCGGAAAGCATTGATATTACCCGCGCAGGGTCTGAAGCAGGAAATACTCGCGTAAAAATCCACAAGATTGACGACCCGAAAGCATGGGAAAGGGCGCTCGCGGGAATAAAAAAACACAGGCTTGATGCCTTCGTCATCTGCGGCGGCGACGGTTCGGGACGCGAGTCGCTTCGTTACGTTGATCACGGAATACCCTGCGTCCATGCGCCAAAAACAATGGACTTGGACTTGCAATCGCATTCTGTCGGGGCGGATTCCGCCATCAACAAAATCGCCAAAGTCATCAGCGATGCGAAAACAACGGGAGAGGCTCACGGAAGAATTCTCATTATAGAGGTATTCGGCGCGAAGACGGGACACATTGCTCTTCGGGGCGGCGTTGCGGGAAACGCGGATGCCATCCTTATTCCCGAAGTCGCGTACGATCTCGGCATTATTTACGAAGATCTGAAACATACTCTTTTCAATCGCATTGCGCATTCTCCGTGCCGCACCGGAACGTACGTTATCGTTGTGGCGGAAGGTCTCAAAGAAACGGAGAAACGTCCCGGCGACGGCGGAGCCACGGGGGCGGGAGCGATTATCGCCGAACGCCTGAAAGAAATAATGAGGAAAGATAAAGAAATTCCAAAACTCATGAAACAATCGCGAATCTTTGTTCCGGGAGTTAATGAAGCGCCCGAAATACGGGATGTCGTCCCTTTGTACATCGCGCGTTCGGGAGACACAACGGCGCTTGATGTGAATTTCGGATTGGAAATCGGAGCGGGTTCAATCTATGCTCTTCTTCAAGGACTTTCCGGCGTTACCATCCTCGGCGTCAACAAACAAAATGTAAGTTACATGAATACGAAGGAAGCGATAGAACGCCGAAAAGTAAACCAGCACAAAGTCGCGCTGTTTGAAAATATGGGTTTCTGTTTCGGCAGAAAGACGGAACCGTTTGAACCGATATTTGACGAAGTGAAAAAACCGCCGGTGCGGTTATACTAAAAAACAAATCCCGTTTCAAAAAGAAACGGGATTTTTTTCATTTCAATTTTTATACCATCTCCAATTACTGACCTTTCCACATTGACTTAACATGGAAAAATTCGGATATTTCAGACGAGTGCGAAGCTGTGGAGCTTAAAATATCGTGAGCTGTACTCGCGGTACAGTGAAACGATATTTTAGG
>JBAYGK010000031.1:0-10741 GCA_041666665.1 Minisyncoccota bacterium | reverse complement strand
TATTTCTTCCGATTTCGTTGCGATTTGTTCCGGCGCGCAGTCGTACATCACGCAATAATCCGCGATTTTATTTTTGCGACCGTTTTTCAATTCTTCTATTCTCGCGTCTTTTTCGTTTCCGAAGTATTGCGCCCTTTCTTTTTGTTCGTACACAAAAATGAGTTCGTCTTTTGTGAATTCTTCTCCTCTTTTTTGTTTGTTTGCAAGCCGGCCGAGTTCCTTCAGGTGCCGTTCTTTTTTGTGATATTTCTCTCTTTCTGGAAATTCATCCAATTTTTTTGTGAGCACGTCTCCCATAAATTCATCAATATTCTGTTTGCTCGCAACACCGCACACCTCTATGATATCGTTTCCTCCTTTTCTGATGGTTATTCTCGGTATGGTCGCGTTTCCTTCTTCGTCTTTTGAGTAGTAGACCCAAAAATCACCCTCATCAAGTTCAGCCTTTGCTTTGTGTATTCCCGCCGTGCACCAACCCGTCCCTTTTTCGTGAATGGTTTTGACGAGTTCGTTCGGATCCGACCCCTGGTCAAATTTTCTCCATTCGCCTTCGGTTATGGAGAGCAGATGTTCCGGTATGGGGCTATAGAGAACCGCGGCCCATGCATAGAGTTTTGCAAAATCCTCCTTTTCCAAAAACTTTTCAAAATCCCGCCGCTCATTTTCTTGTATGTCCAGCTCAAATTCCGTCTTTTTGCCGGCATATTTATTCAGCATCGCTTCAATTATGAATTTGAGCGCCTTTTTGTTTATTTCCGGAAACAGTTTTACCGTTCCCTTGGAATGTTTCCCGAATTCGCCCGTTTCTTTATCAAACTCCTGCATCTTGACGATACTGCGAAAAACCCAGTATTTAAGGTCGTCGGGTATGTAACCAGCATCGGGAGAAGCGAGATAATCAACCCAGCGTTCAAGCGATAAGGACTGGTCGGCAAGCACATCTTTGGAATTTTTCCGCTTGAATTCGTTTTTTTCTTCGTCACTCATGTTTTGCCAATCATCAAGGCGGCCTTGCTTCGCCATGATGTTTTCTTGCAACGCCCAATAGCCCTCGGAAATATCCTCAAGCCTGGTGATGTATTCATCCATAATGAGGCGTTTCAGGCGCGCAAAACCGCGCGGATCGCGAAAGATTGCGCCGAAACGCCGTATATATGAATCAATCAGTTCGTCGCGCTTGTACGGTTTTTCCCCGCGTTTTCGGGCTTTTTTTGCCGCACGATACACTTCGCGCGAACCGGCGAGATCCGGATATTTTTTATCAAGGAAGTGTTCCATTATTCATAGTATATACAAAAATAGAAAAATATAAAAATAGAAAGATTCGCGAATAGTCGTTAATCTTTCTATTTTTTTATTTTCTTATTTTTCTATTTCGTTTAGCTCTTCGGTTTCATGACATCGTCAACCAGACCGTATGCTTTGGCTTCTTCCGCGCTCATGTAGTAGTCGCGATCGGAATCTTTGGTGAGTTGTGCAAGTGTTTTTTTAGTGTTTTTCGCGAGAATTTTGTTGAGATTTTCTTTTGTTTTCAAAATGTGGCGAGCCGTAATTTCAATATCGGACGCTTGTCCTTCCGCGCCGCCCATAACCTGATGAATCATGACTTCCGCATTCGGAAGGGCATAACGCTTGCCTTTGGCTCCCGCAGAGAGAAGCACCGCTCCCATGGAGGCGGCGATGCCGACGCAAATAGTGGAAACATCGGGTTTGATGTGTTCCATCGTGTCGTAAATGGCAAGACCTGCCGTAACGGAACCGCCGGGGCTGTTGATGTAGAGCATAATATCTTTTTTCGGGTCTTCGGCTTCAAGGAAGAGAAGCTGGGCGATAACGATATTCGCCATGTAGTCGTCAATCGGGCCCGCGAGAAAGACAATGCGCTCGCGAAGAAGGCGGGAGTAAATATCGTAAGCGCGTTCGCCGAATTGAGACTTTTCTATTACGGTTGGGATTAACATAGCTTTAAAAATAGTCTATCAAGTCAAAAGTCCATAAGGTCTATAAAGTCACGGACGAACGACAGACAGACAATTAAGATTTACGAATAATGTGTAGTATATCATATTTTGTTAGTATTGACAAGTGGCTTTTGTTTTGGTATACTACACGCAGGCAATTTTGTCTGTTTGAAATTGAAAAAGAGGAAATAATATGAATGCTACAATATTGTTTGGGATGTTTATTTTTTTATTCGTTGTTCATAGTTGCGGATTTAGGTGTAAGGCATCCGAAGCAAGCAAATGCGTTGAAAACAAAGAATATGACAAAGCGATAAAACTTGCGCTACATTCCATATATAACGCTTTGCTCTCTGCGGTTGTATTTCTTGGCGCGTCGCTTGTTCTTATTATTGAAAAATTGCATTGAGGTGCAAGGAGATTTGCATGATTTGGTATGTTCTCTTATTATTGCTCGGGGTCGGCTTGGTACTGGTCGCTTGCGATGTTGAAGGTCGTAAGGGTTTTTGGGCGGCGGCTCCTTGGGGAATTCCCGGGTTTGTTGTCCTATTGCTTACCGTTTTTTTATTCGTTGGGCACGTACTTATTCCCTTCGTTATGTCTCATGCGTGAATGTATGGCCCCGTTCCTCCAAAAAGGACGGGGCTTTTTTTGACAAAAACATCATTTGTAGTAAAGTCTAATCAGATTCGGTTGATTTCTCATGAATAAACTTTCGTTTGAAAGAAAAAGAGGACATTGAAATATGGATGATACATCTGAAAAATCCCTTGCTTTGCACGCGAAGCTCGGAGGGAAAATTTATACCGGACTGAAAAAGAAAATTCGCAACGCCGACGACCTTTCGCTTTTGTATACTCCGGGCGTTGCGGCGCCTTGCATTGTCATCGGCAAAGATAAAGCTCTGGCGCGCAAACTGACTATCAACGGAAAATTCGTGGCGGTCATTTCAGACGGTTCGGCGATTCTCGGCATCGGCGATAAAGGCCCGGAAGCGGCACTGCCCGTCATGGAAGGAAAGTGCATGCTTTTCAAACAGTTGGGCGGAGTGGATGCATTTCCTTTGTGCATTGACGCTCACGATGTTGAAGATATCATCAGGTTCGTGAAACAAATCGCTCCGACTTTTGCCGCCATTAATCTGGAAGACATCTCTGCGCCTCGTTGCTTTGAAATTGAGCGGCGTTTGAGGGCGGAGTTGGATATCCCCGTCATGCACGATGACCAGTGGGGAACGGCGACCATTGTTCTTGCCGGACTCATCAACGCCATGCATCTGCGCGGCATTGATAAAGAAGAAGCGGATGTGGTGGTGAACGGCGCCGGTGCGGCCGGTCTCGCGACAACAAGACTGCTTCTCGCCTACGGATTCAAAAATATTGTTGTTGTGGATACGAAGGGCGCGATATGGCAGGGACGTTCGGACTTATTGATTCCCGATGAAAAAAATCGTGAAAAACGCCTCATTGCCGAGGAAACAAATCGGTTTTACGAACGCGGCGGTCTTTCCGACGTCATCGTTTCCACCGATATTTTCATCGGAGTTTCCGCTCCGAATATCCTTACCGCGCCGATGGTGCGCAGTATGAACAAAGACCCGATTATCTTTGCTCTCGCCAACCCCGTTTCTGAAATCGCGCCCGATCTGGCTCGCGCCGCCGGAGCGTTTATCGTTGCAACGGGAAGTTCAAAATTTCCGAACCAAACGAATAATTGTCTGGTCTTTCCGGGGGTTTTTCGCGGACTGTTGGAACACGGCGTAACAAAGATTACCGAAGAAATGCTTATCCGCGTCGCGGAAGCCATCGCCGGAAGAATTAAACATCCGACCGTGGACGAAATTCTTCCCGTCGCATTGGATGAGAAAGTTCCAAAAGCCATCGCAAAAGCGATAGGCAAGTACCAAAGAGGAAAATAATATGCCGATAGTGCAATTTGTCGTTCGTTTCGCAATCGCCGTCGGGGCGATGTTCTATAACATGTATCATGCGGGTCCGCCGAATACAAAAAGTTCAAAGACCGCGCAAAAGAAATGGCTACAAAAGAAAAAAGATGAATAAATAACGCATAATTTAAAAACAACCCCCGTTCTCAAAAGAGGCGGGGGTTATTTGTTGCTTTTAATTTCCAATATCCAATTTCAAATTTCCAATAAAATGTCCAATAATAAATGAGTAAAATATTAAAGATCTATTTTGGGAATTTGAATTTTTATTGGAAATTGGGTATTTGAAATTGGAAATTTTACTTTGCCGGCGTTTCCAAAAATTCCAGCACTTTCTCGTTTGTCATCACCATTTCAACATATGATTGCGTTCTATCCGGGTCGGCATCGGGGTAGTGTTCCATGATGTGTTCCGTTTCTTTGGTGACGAGTTCTTTTTCGGGGGTGAGTTTTTCGGTTTCCGCAATCTTATCAATGATAAGCTGGGTTTTTGCGCGGGCTTCGGCATCTTTTTCCCACTCCTTCTTCATATCCTCTTCCGTTTTTTTCAGGTGTTTCAGATAGTCTTCAAATTTGATGCCCATTTGCGAAACATCGTGTTTGAATTGCGCAATCATTCGCTGAAGTTCGCTTTCTATGAGGACATCCGGGATTTCGGTTTTTGTTTCCTCGCCGATGGCTTTGATAATCTCCATTCTTCTTTTTTCTTTGCCTTGCTGTTCTTTTTCTTTCGTCATGTTGTCTTTCAGGAGTTTCTTGAGGTCGTCAACGGTTTTGAAGTCGCCCAGCGATTTGAGAAATTCTTCATTTATCGGCGGCAAATCCGCGTCCTTCACTTCCGCCCTTTCGCTTTCTCCCTCAACCTTCTCAATTCTCGGCGCGCGCTGTTTTCGGATATTCAGAATGACCTTCTCCACTTCTTCATCGGCGATGGCGGCATCAATCGGCTCTTTGGTGTATTTCCCCGCGATTTTTTTGCAATCGGGAAGTTTTATATCGGGAAGAACGGCGACGACAATCTTAAACTCAAAAGGATTTCCTTTGGCGAGTTTGAGAATGCTGATGGCGGGATGTCCGATGGCGTCAATTTTGTTCACCAGAACAATTTCGGGATAACGGGATTCCATGGCGATTTCCGCCATTTCTTCCAGTATGGTCATTTCGCCCGCCGAAGTTTCTATGACTTTTTCCGGAACGTGGCCTTTCCGAAAACCGGGAAGGTCGGCATGTTCGCCCAAGTGTTTAAGAGCTTTGCCGCGAAAAGACTCAAATTCTTCCGCTTCCATCGTGCCCAAAATTTCAACCAGGGACTTCGGTAATTTTTTGATTTCTGTTTTCATGCGTTTAAGCATATAGATATTTTCCCGATTTGTCAAAATACTATACGCAATCAAGATACCAATATACGAATTTTTACGAATGATATGAATGAATACGAATACGGACGACAACAACGAACAAACCCTTTTTTTGTCAAAAAAAATTCTCCCCGCTTGTCGGAGAGAATTTTTCTATTCTCTATTCTCTATTTTCAATTTTCTTTTAAATAGACTGCAATTCTTTATCAAGTGAATTCAAATCGGTGGCGTTCAGGTCGGCTTCAATGGAGGCGACCTCGTCGGGGGGCTTGCATAAAAATTGTATATTTGTATAATATGATTATGAAAACAGCAACACTTGGTAAAAAAACGATAAAAAATCTGCCGAAAGTAAAAATCGGAGTGAGCCGCCAGGTGGCGATTCCGAAGAAATTTTATGATGCGATGAAGCTTGAACCCGGAGATTATATGGAAATGGAACTGCATGATGACCGGCTTATTCTCACGCCGAAAACATTTATTGAAAAACGGCTTGCGGAAGGATTAAGAGATATAGAAGCAGGCAAAGTAATCGGTCCTTTTAAAAACGCGAAAGAGGCGCTTAACGCTCTTGGCATATGATACAACCGGCTTTTTCAGAACGATTTAAACGTTCGCTCTATGAGGCTCCGGAACGAATAAAGAAAGATTTTGCGAAACAATTGCCGCTCCTCTTGAAAAATTTGCACTACCCGTCGCTTCGCGCGAAAAAATATGATGAAACGAGAGGTATTTGGCAAGCGCGAGTAAACGATTCGTGGCGGCTGTATTTTATTATTGAGGGGAATATCTACTATTTCGTTGATATTATGGCGCATCCGAAATAATTTATTTTTTCAAAAACAAAAAACCTTGCAAAACCCCCGCCTTTAATTTTCTTGGGCGGGGGTTTGTAAGTATTTTTTAATCCTTTAAGTCTTTTGGGTCATCTATCGCCGATTTTGATTTTCCGGGACCGAAAAGCACCTCAGACCACGGGACATCCCTATATCCCTGTTTTTTTAGATTCTCATTATACTCGCGCGCACCCTCTTCAATCCTTTTTCTGCATGCTTTAGGATCCGGTGCATTCTTGCATGGATCAGGATAAGCGATGTCTATAAGTTTGAAGGGTATGGCAATTATTCCAATTATTGCCCCCAACGCTCCCGCTATCGCCGCAACATGCACGGCAATCTCCCAAGAGGAAATGTCCTCACGGAAAAAAGGTGTCCGTACGCCATCTTCCATCTTTGCTCTTTCTTGTTCAAGCGATTGTTGCATCACTTTTAATGCTTGTGATGAAAAGCCTTTTGCTTCTTGCTGTTTATACCACTCCACGCATTTTTGGGTTCCTTGTTCAGCGTTGCCCGTTTCTTTTGCGGTATTCGTACATTCCTGCAAAATTCCTTTAAAGTCTTGTTCCATTTCATACCGCGTCACCGCCTCTTTTGCCACGGCATCTATCTGCGCCGGCGTCATTCCCGGGCGAAGCACGGCGTCTCCTGTGACCGGCTGTTCGGCTCCGGCTTTCGGAACAACCAGTTCGGGCGCTTCTTTCGGCTCTGTCGGCGGAGTGTATCCCGCCGCCGCAACCGGAGCGGTATTGAGAAAAGCGGAAAGAACCGCCGCCGCCACCGCGCCGGTTTTTTTGATATTCTCATACTGTTCCTCAATATTTTTTACTTCCTTGTTGTTTTTGTTAATCTCTTGTTCGGTTTCCATAATAAATATATTTTATCCTGTTAATTGTCTAACGATACTCCTATTTTACACCCCCCCCTTTTTTTTTGTCAAAAAAATCTGCATTATTGTATGAAAAACCATTTCTTTGTTTGTAAAAATTGCCATTTGCTGGTATAATTATCGCACGATGAAAGATTTTGATTCGCAAAAAATCAAACGATTTGCGGAAAAGCACGGGCTTCTCATGGTCGTTCTTTTTGGATCGCAAGCAAGAGGGGAGGCAAGGGTTGGAAGCGATACCGATATTGCCGTTTTGGCGGGAGAAAAGAAAAGCGTGAGGGAAATTTCGGAAATGCAGATTGAGTTTTCGGAAATCTTTCAAATTAAAGAAGTTGAAATGGTTGATATCTCAGGCAGAACTCCGCTTTTCTTGAAACAGGTTTCCGACGATGGAAAAGTATTGTACGAACAAAAGCCGGGAATTTTTGATGAGTTTCAAATTTATGCCTTCAAACGCTATGTGGAAGCAAAACCGCTTTTTGCCATGCGCCGGGCATTTACCGAGCAATTTATTCGTTCACATGCAACCGTTGTATGATAAATAAAGAACTTATCGCGGAGAGAATGGCGCAAATGAGTCAATTTCTTTCCGAATTGGAGCCGTTGCTAAAAAAAGAAACAAGCGAAATCGTCCATGATACGGTATTGCTTCACGCGACAGAACGGCTTTTTCAGCTTATCGTTGACGATGCGGTAAGTATCAACAATCATATTATAACAAAAAACGGTTTTTCTCCGTCAGAAGATTATCAGAGCACCTTCGCCATTTTGGCGCAAAATAATGTTTTACCGATGGATTTCTCGCTGAAAATCGCACCCTCGGTCGGCCTGCGAAACCAAGTCGTACACAAATACGGGGATGTGAATCTTACGCGATTGATTGAAGAGGTTAAAACCGACATCGGGGACTTTCCGGAATACTTGAAAAAGATTGACGAGTATTTGAAACGAGGGTAAATAATTTCACAAAACAAAAAAGCCGACATTGTATCGGCTTTTTTTGAGATTATTTTTATTGGTATTCCGGTCCGTCGTATTCGTGTCCGGTTAAATGTTTGTACATATTTCGCGCATGCACTCGTTCGCTTAAGTCTTTGTTGGTGCGGATTATTTCTTCATAATCTTCAGCTTTTTGGTCAAACACCCCATGTGCGTTCAAAATGCCCGATACCGCAAAAATGGCACCCAATGCCAAAATGATAATACCCTGTGCCGTTCCAATCAACACCGCCTCCGCGCGGCTGTCAAAGAGCGGACTATTGAATGGGGCTTTATCAAGAGCTTGTTTCATTATTTTAAGGGCGGGCAGAGCATTTCCGTTTTCTGTTTGGCTTTTGTACCATGTCTCACATTTATGAACGGCCACTCCTTGTCCTTCCGGCGATTTGGCAATTTCGGTACATTCTTGCAACATCCGATTGAAGTCTTGTTCCATTTCGTATCTCGTGACCGCTTTCTGCGCGGAAACTTCTATTTGTTCTTTCGTCATTCCGGGGGTTAAAACAATGGCTTCACCGTCATCTTTTACCGTTTCTTTTTTCGGTATAACTTGTTCTGTTCCATTGTCCGGTGTCATTGGAGCAGAATATCCTTCCTGTACGACACCGGCGTTTATAATTGTCGCAAGAAGACCGGACACTAATAATCCCATTTTTTTAATTTCCTCATGCGATTTTTCCTGATTTTTTATCGGCTCTTTGTTAATCTCTCGTTCCGTTTCCATAAAAATATTTATTATTCTGTTAATTGTATAACGATACCTCTATTTTATACCCCCCCCTTTTTTTTTGTCAAAAAAAATTCTCCCCGCTTGTCGGAGAGAATTTTTTAATATTTTTTGTCGTTTACCGCGTCCCATTTCCATATACTAATCCCTTATACATATCGTTAAATGGACTGCAATTCTTTATCAAGAGAATTCAAATCGGTGGCGTTCAGGTCGGCTTCAATGCTTGCCGTTTCGTCGGAGGGGCTTTGGCTTGTCAGTTGGTCAATCTGCGCATCTGCGGCGTCTGCGGATTGTTCCAACATCGCGGTGTTGGCATCATCTGCCGGTTGCGTATTTTCCGTCGGAGCGGATATTTTCGGCTGAACTCTCGTACTCCAGAGATACGCTCCGCCCAAAATAAGGATGACAATGATGATCATTGTTCCGATAAGGGCTCCCACGGAAGAATTTGCTTTTACGGGGGCGGCAACGATGGGGGATACTTCCATCGTTGGATTTTGCGGCTCGGTTGGCGTGATATTTTCGTTTTCCATAATATTTTTTAGCGTGCTAAATGGTTGGTAAGAAAATCTATTCTTCGTTCACGGGCGCCGTTGATGTGGCGTTGTTCTTTTTTACCCCCTCCTTTCCTTTCAATTCGGTAATGGTTTTCACGAGGGCTTTATGCGCTTCCTTCAACGCTTCGGTAACCTTGCGAACCTGCTCTTTTATTTTCGGAAGATTTTGCGCCAAAATATTTTTGGTGGTGCTCGCGACGGCGCTTTCGTCCGCTTGATTTGCAATATCCGCTATGGCAAGCTTTGCCGCATCAAGAGTACTTTTGGCCTCCGCGACTTTTTCTTTCGCAATGACGAGCGATGCGTCCGCGGCCGTCGTGTCTATTTTGTTCGCTTTCATCTTTGCAATGCGGGATTCTATGCGCATCGTTAATTTCTCAAGACGGACAACCGCCGCTTCAAGACGTTTAATGGTTTTTTCGCCCCACTTTTTCAAGAGTTCAATTTTTCTCTTTTCAAGATCGTTTTGAAGTTCTTGTCTCTTGTTTTGGATTTGCTCTCTCGTTTTTTCCGCTTTTTGCTTCAATTCATTCCGCGTTGTTGAGGCGGCCTCCCGCGCGCGATCTTTCATATCTTTTACTTCTTGGCGCACCGCTCCTCTTTTGATCCCCGCGGCGTTTTCGGTCGGGATGTTGTCATCCGTCGTTTGTGCAAAAACGAGCGGCGCTCCTGTAAGAACCACAAAAGCGATTGTTGCGAATGTTAGTGTTTTTTTCATATATTTTTAAAAATTTTTTTAATAAAAACCCATGAGATTATTATCATCTCATTATCTTTAATTATACACCAGAAGACGTCATCGCGCGCAACGGGGCACTGTTGATAACTCTGAAAAAAACGGCGGAAAACATTTATTTGCGGTGAAATAAACAAAAAAACGTGCTATTATTACCTTATGAAAAAGAAGATTTATATTTCGCCGTTTTTCGTTTTACTCTTTTTTATGTCGTATTTGAGCGCCGTCGCGACCATGAATGGGGATTCGTCCCTGCTGTTATTGATCGTTTTATCGGGAGTGTTTACTCCGTTCTTTGCGCAAAAAGAAACGGTCGTTCAAATGTTTCTTCCTCTGTTGTGTTTTTCTCTCTCGTATACCGCGCTTTCCTTGTATTTTATGGGTTTAATGCAATGGATGTCGGGCGGTCATTTCTTTTCTATCGGCGAAGGCATGGGTATCTTTCTTTTCTTTTCCTTAAGTTTTATCGGCGGACTTGCGGGTATTGTCGCGCAAGAGATTTTGAGCAGGTTTTTTGTTTTCAAAAAATAGGAATTAGTGCCAAAACAAAAACATCGCCGAAGCTGGCCCCGACTTCTGCCGTTAGTATGACAAAAAATTTGACGATATATTTATAACGGTATTTTCAGCAAACAAATGTAAAATATTGAATTCATGTTTTCTCTTTCCGTTTATCGTGCCCCTCCACCTCTTTAGAGGGGGAGGTTGGGAGGGGGTGAGGTAGCGAAAT
>JBAYGK010000030.1:0-10847 GCA_041666665.1 Minisyncoccota bacterium | reverse complement strand
TCGGCGGAGTCATATGCCATTCTTTGAGGTCGGGTTTCTTTTTCAATTTGCGGAGTTCGCGTTTCCACTCAAATTCGTGCACACGCTCAAAGTTTTCAATGTAGGAATCGGGCGTTATGACAAGCCCCTTGTACCCTTTCCACCGGTCGGGATAGCCGAGTTTCCTTTTGAAGGCGGAGAGTTTTTTAAGCGCCATTTTTTTTGTGCGCGGCGCCATCCAGTCAACTTTTTCAATATGTTCGCGGTATGAGGCGAAAAGATTGTCCACGAGTTCGTTTATTTTTTTCTTCGCTTCATGGTTGAAATGGCGCTCCACGTAGAGTTTGCCGAGCGCTTCTCCGATCGTTCCGTCAATAAAATTCACCACGCGTTCGGAAAGCGGACGTTGTTTTTTTATCCCCGCAAGGGTCGTGCTGTAAAATTTAAAGTGTTCCGTAACGAATTTTTTATTTAAAAATCCCGACGATTCGTTCAGTACATGCCACGTGAAATACGCTCTCCATTCGTCCGCGGAAATTTCTTGCAAAAGCTCCCCTGTCCGCTTCATAAAAGCCGTCTGTGCCACGATAATGTTTCCCGGATTCGGTATCCCGACAAGGCGGAAATATTTTCCCCAATCCAGCCCCGGCGCTTCTTTCGCGAGTTTTTGAATGGCGCGCTTGTTGTATTGTTTTTCTATGTCGCGCAGTTCAACGCGCGTCATGGACGCTTTGGCAAGCTCGGTTTCCACTTTAAGAATGGCGTCAATCGCGCTTTTCGTTTCGTTCGCGCTCTTCCGGAGAAGCCGGAACATCGCGAAGATATATTTTGCATACGCTTCGCGAACGCGTTTTGAGTCATCGTCATCCTTCAAATAGTAATCGCGGTCGGGAAGAGAAAGTCCGCTCTGGGCGAGGTAGATGATATTTTTATCATTGTGCCTTTCATCCTGGTCAATGAAAAAACCGAAAAGTCCGCCGAATCCTTTGCGGTGAAGATGAGCGACGAGAGGAACGATATCCTCCGCATTTTTGAGCCGGTCAATTTTTTTAAAGAGGGGAAGAATCGGCCTCACTCCGTCCCTTTCCCTTTTTGCCTCGTTCATGCCGGAGATGTACATGTCGCGCACCATTTGCTCGTCGCTTCCCGCAGGGGCTTTTTTATTTTTTAAGGTCTCCTCCACTATCGCTTTCAGTTTTTTTCGGTTGCTCGTTCGGAGCACGGAAAAACTTCCCCACATGGCTTCTTTGCCGGGTATCGGATTTCTTTGTATCCATCCTCCGCTCGCATAGTGAAAAAAGTCATCCGTCGGACGGACGTTCGTATCCATATCGTTCAAATTAAACCCCCAATTTTTTATTGCCATGTTTGTTTATAATTACAGTTTCGTCCATTATAGCGGAAAAAGCAAAAACGCACAGTGTTGACATTACCGATAAAAAGTGATAAAGTATACACGGTGTTAATTTGCTCATTGAAAGGTACGCAACATGAAAAAAAGAAAATTGAATGTAATCGGCGATGCTCTCGCCACTGGCGCGGGCGCAGTCTTGTTTGTAACCGTATTTGAATCTCTGGGACTCGTTGCCGTTCTTGCGGCGCTTATTGCGGCTTTGGCGGTATTCAAAATTTCCAGACATTGCGATGAAACAAAAGGCGATGAAACGGCCGGACCGGATGATTATCCCGTGAAAATTTTTATCAATACGGTTCTTTGGACAGCGGGAACGGCGGCGTTTGTGTTCGGGGTGTTGTTTGTGTTTTGCTTAACAATTGCTCCCCTTGCCGTTTTGCTGTAATATTCCAACCATCATTTAAAACCACGGCCGAAGCGCCGTGGTTTTTTTAAATCTATTTTCTAATCTCTATTTTCAATTCTCTTTTGTACCCTCCTTAAAATCGGCATCGCGGACATTGTCATCTTTCTTTTCATCTTCCTTTGCCTCGCCGGAGCCGGCGGCGGAGGCGGGGGGCGTTTCGGCTTTCGCCATGGCGTCGCCGACTTTCATGAGTTCCTCGGAGAGTTCATCAACCGCTTTTTTTATAGCATCTTTATCGGTACTGTCTTTCAACCCCTTAAGCGCGGACATCTTTCCTTCCACTGATGTTTTTATATCGGCCGAAACTTTGTCCCCCGCGTCTTTGAGGGCTTTCTCCGCGGTATAAGCCAACGTTTCCGCATGATTTTTGAGTTCAATCAATTCTTGTTTCTGCCTGTCGGCTTCCGCGAATATTTCGGCATCTTTTTTCATTTTTTCAATATCTTCCTTGGAAATGCCGGATGAAGCCGTGATGCGGATGGATTGTTCTTTGCCGGTCATTTTCTCCCTCGCTTTGACGGAAAGGATTCCGTTTACGTCAATATCAAACGTCACTTCCACCTGCGGCATGCCGCGATGCGCCGGAGGAATGCCGTCCAAAATAAATCTTCCGAGCGATTTGTTATCCGCGACCATCGGACGCTCGCCTTGCACGATATGAATTTCAACGGATGTTTGATTGTCGGCGGCGGTTGAAAAGATTTGCGATTTTGATGCCGGAATGGTGGTGTTTCTTTCAATGAGTTTCGTGGCAACACCCCCGAGCGTTTCAATACCGAGCGAGAGCGGAATAACGTCAAGCAAGAGCACGTCTTTCACCTCGCCCTGCATGATTCCGCCTTGAATGGAAGCGCCGATAGCGACCACTTCGTCGGGATTGATGGTACGATTCGGTTCTTTGCCGAAATAATTTTTCACGGCGTTTATGATTGCCGGCATTCTCGTCTGTCCTCCGACCAGAATCACTTCGTCAATCTCCGAAAGTTTGAGGTGCGACGCTTCCATCGCGCGTTTAGTGATTTCAATGGAACGGTCAATGTATTTTTTCGCGAGTTCCTCCAGTTTTGCGCGCGACATTTTCATCAATAAATGGCGCGGACCTGATGCATCGCTCGTAATAAAGGGTATGTTGATTTCCGTTTCCACGGAGGTGGAAAGTTCATGTTTCGCTTTTTCCGCCGATTCTTTCAGGCGTTGAACGGCGAGAACGTCTTTCGTGATATCAATTCCCTGTTCTTTTTTGAATTCATCGCCGATCCACCGAATGATATCCTGATCAATATCTTCGCCGCCCATATGCACATCGCCATCGGTTGATTTCACCTCAATGACATCATCGCCGACCTCCAAAACGGAAATATCAAACGTACCGCCGCCGAAGTCGTACACGACAATCTTTTCATTTTTCTTTTTGTTGAAACCGTACGCGAGCGCGGCGGCGGTCGGCTCGTTGATGATGCGGCGAACATTAAAACCGGCAATTTCTCCCGCGTCTTTCGTCGCTTTTCTTTGAGAATCACTGAAGTATGCCGGGACAGTAATGACCGCTTCGTCTATTTTTTCGCCGAGTTTCGCTTCCGCATCTTGTTTCAATTTTTGCAAAACCATTGCGGAAATTTCCTGCGGACGATAAAATTTATCATTCATTTTGACCTTTACCCCCACTCCATCATCCGCCTTTTCAATGGCAAAAGCGACGATGCCTTTATCCTTTTGAACGCCCTCGTCGGTAAAACTGTGCCCTATGAGCCGCTTGATGCCGTGGAGCGTGTTTTGCGGGTTGGTAACGGCCTGACGCTTCGCTACGGCCCCCACGAGCCGTTCGCCGTTCTTTGCGATGGCGATAACGGAAGGCGTTGTGCGCGCACCCTCAATGTTTTCAACGATTTTCGCTTCGCCACCCTGCATAACGGCCATGGCGGAATTGGTGGTACCGAGATCTATCCCTATTATTTTTGACATAAATGTATATTGTTTAATTCTTAAATTTTTATATTTTTTGTTAAAATAATTTCTAATATCCAATTCCTAATTTCTAATAAAATGTCTAAATTTTTAATGTCTAAAATGTTTTTAGGCATTAGGATTTTTATTAGAAATTAGATATTAGGAATTGGAAATTTTACGAGAGTTTTTCTTTTTAATACTTTCTATATTTCTTACTGGACTTTTAATTCCACTTTTTATTTTTTCTTTCTTCTCGGGCGGCGCTTTTGTTTTCGGGGGGCCGTCTTCTTCTTCATAGTGTTCTTCACGCCGCGTCATTCCCATGACCAGTTCGTCGTTCACATACGCCCGCATCGCCGAACAAAGAATGGCTTTGAGCGTCATTCCTTCCTGCTTGGCTTTTTCCAGCGCCGCATCTTTAAGATTCGGGTCGCTCTTGAAAACGATTTGAATTTCCTCGTGATGAAAAACGTATTTTTTTACCATAAAATTATAATATAAAAGCGATATGGCGATATCTTTTAATATAGCTTAGAACTATATTATAGCTATATGCAAAAAGAAGTCAAGGACTTTTGTATTTTTTGCGGACAAACAAAAAAAACACCCAAAAAATGAGGGTGTTTTTAGAATCGCTATGCAAGCTTTGTTTCCAAAACCGCGACCCTTCCCTCAAGTTCGTTAAACTCACTTCGCGGAACGGTTTCGTCCAAACTTTCCAACGTTCCCATTTGTTTTCGTTCAAGAGATTCCAATCGTCGGTTTGTTTCTTTTTGTTCAACACGAACATCGGTCATGTCTTCATGCGCCTCGTTAAACCCATTATTCATTTCTTCATGAAGTTCATCAAATTGTCGTTGCATGCGACCGAAACCGTCAGCCATAAGTCGTGCCAACATCTCCGCATCGGTTTCTTTTTTATTTGAGTCAGCCATTGGCTTCATTATATTACTTTATTAAACGTGAAGCAAATCTCTGTATCGCCAATAAAAAGCGGAACACAGAGTGCTCCGCTTTATCATATAACCGCGTCTTAACGCATAAGAGCGTAAAGTTTGGAGAGGAAAATTCCCGCGTCTTGTTCGTTTAAGCCGAATCTGGAAACAATAAGGAAGAGGGCTTTTAATTTCTTTTCTTCGCTATCTGTCGTCTTACCTTCGTCCAGTTCATAATTGAACCAAAATCCGGCGATACACCGAGCTAAATCTCCGCTTCGGGTTTCAAACCAATCGTTTTCGTCAAAAACGCATGGCTCTTGATTCTTTGCGGTTTTTAGTTTTTCCGCAAATTCCGTTTCGCCCTTTGAAATTGCTTCTGCGATTATTTCGGTGCATAACAACTCAAAATCGGATTCAACATCAAATGGCTTTCCTTTCTCTTGTTGTCGTCCGCACATCGACACAAGCATCTCGCGTGCCAACGGTTGAATCTTGACGCAAAGAGTATCAATAAGTTTGTTCCTTTTTTCAATATCTTTTTCCGTGTACGTTGGCCAATCAGGCACATAATCTTGCTTCATATTTTTTCTCCCATCTCTGTTTTTACAAGAACCTCTCTTGCTGTACGAAAGTTTATCACAAAACATTTAGTTTGTCAATATTTTTTATTTTCGCAAGTGACGCTTTCATTTATTATATTTTTAAAATTTGTTAAGTATTTCAACATGCGCTCTGTCAATCATTTTTCGCGCCTTTATAAAGTTGTATTCGCTTTCGCTCAAACTTCGTTCCAAATCATCTATTTCCCGTTCAAAAAAGTTTATTTTTCGTAAAAAGACAGCTTTTTTCTCCATATGATATTTTTCTTCAAAATCGGGATCGTCCCAATCCACAATAGCCGGATCAGCATCAACCAAATAAATATCCGGTTTTTCATCCTCCTCGGTTTTTCCATATATAAATTGGCCGTTTCGGAGATCGTGCCACGCTTTGCCATTTCTTTGATATGAATCAATAAAGGCACTGATGGCTTTTGCATAAATATCATCAATCTTAGCAACGATTTCTTTACCCCAATCGTTTATTTTGTCCAACCCTTCGCCGTTGATGCGTTCAGTTACGCCAAAAAGGGCTGGGTCTTTCGGAGAAGAGAGGCTGTCTCCAATAAGATAGTCGGTCTTTGCCATGCGAATGCCGAGCGAGTTGATGATTTCTTTAAATTGATTTGCTCTGTCTCTCAAATATTTTTCTTTCTCCGAATAGTCCATTCCTTTGGAATTTCTGTCATCTATACCGCCCACGAAAGATTTCCGAATAACAATGTTCTGATCATCAAAAGAATCGTAAAGCGTAGAAGACCCTCTCGGGAATTTTGAATAATCAAGCTTCGTAAACAGGCGTGGCGAATTACTTTTTTCAACATTTCCGTTTCCAACAATTTTTTCCATAATTCTTTAATCGGTAATCATTAATCTTTAATCGTACCTACTTTAACCTTCGGCGACCTTATCAAACTGCCATTCAATGTGTACCCTTTCTGCACCACTTCCAAAATTTTGTGTTCGTCCTCTTTTTCCACGGGAATGCTTTCTACGCTCGTGTGAATGTTCGGGTCAAATATTTCGCCCTCGGGATTCAATTGTTTCAAACCATTCTGTTCAAGCGCTCCCAAAAGCTGGCTGTAAATATATTCCACGCCCCTGCGCCAATTTTCGTCCGCTTTTTGCCATGATTCTTTGTTGGCAAACGCCATATCAAAACTGTCCACTGCCGCGAGAACATCCAGCATTAGGTCTTTATTCGCGCCTTTCGCAAATTCAGCGCGGGATTTTTCTTCTTCTCTCCGCGCGTTTATGAAATCGGCCTTCGCCCTCTGCCAGCCGGTCAAGTATTCATCGCGTTCTTTTCTCGCCGCTTTCAATTCCTCCTTGAGTTTTTTTATTTTCGCAAGCGGAGTTTCTTCATCATTATCTTCTTCGGGTTCAAAGACGACGTCATCCGCCGTTTCCTCGGTATTTTCTTTTTTGTTTTCTTCGTCGGTCATATTTTTAATTTTTTATTTCATTTTCAATTTTTGTGCGAATCATAACCGACATTGTCCCGATCTGTGGAACCTCTTTCAGCATGCCCTCCAGCAATTTCCTCGCTTTCTCAAATTTTTCGGGTGGCATTTTTTCCTCAATTTGTTCCATGTATGTAAAAACGGAATATACTCTTCTCCACAAAATATATTCATTCTCCCGTGATGCCCGGTCTTTCTCCCGCGCTTCATATTCGCCTTGTTCAATCCAATGAAACATCATGGGGTCAACATCAATGATATAGGGATGCTTCTCGGTTTTTCCGTATTTGGCTCCATATACGATTTGCGAATTTTTGAAATCGCTCCAAAATATTCCGACGCTTGAATATGAATCCTTCAATTGGGAAAACACTCCGACATACATGGCGTCAAGCTCATCTTTCATTTCTTCTGAAATATGCGGCATGGCTTCCAAATCTTCGCCGACAATACGGTCCGAAACAGCAAAAATTTCGGGTTCTTGCGATTTCGGGTCTTCGCCGATGGCGTAACTCGTTTCGGTAATTTTCAATCCGTACTGTTTTCCCATTTTTTGAAACTCCAGCGCATTTTTTATCAGAAGCTCCGCTCTTTTTTTTCTCACCATCTTCTTTTTTTCTTCGGGGGTGCCGTTTACATATTCGGGCAAATCCGCCAATTCAAATTCTACCTGGGTGGCAAACCCCTTCGGCATAAAGCATTGACGGGCAATAAGTTCGGGATGCTCGGGCACATCGTAAAAAACGGAGTGTTCGCTTTTTATGCTCTCGGATATTTTCAGACCCGGAAAAAATGCCGGTGGAAATTTCGCTTCTTTTTCTTCGTCCGCATTTTTGTTTTTTTTGTTTTCCATACTCTTTTTTTATTGTTCTCTTTTTTTTACGTCATCAAAAACGGAAGAATATTTTTCTTTCGCGCCGCGATTGTTCCAATCCGGTTCCGGAATATCTTTCATGATGTCTTTCAAGACATTCCTCGCCTTTTTGAAATTCAAGGAGATTGTTTTTGATTCCGCGCCCTTCATATGAATAAAAACCCTTTCCATTTCATCCCAAAAATGCCATTCTCTGTATTCCGACGGATGTTCTTTCGCGGTTTTTTCGTATTCGGGAAGTTTCGGATCAGACCACAGCATCATCATGGGGTCTACATCAACGATATAGGGGTGCTCTTCTTTTTTCCCGTATTTCGTTCCCAGCATCACTTGAAGATTTTTAAAGTCCTTCCAGAATAATTTATTTTCCCGATATGAATCCCTGAGATGCGAAAAAATTCCGGCGTACATTTCGTCAAATTCTTCTTCTTTTTCTCTCGGAATAATCGCCATATCGCGCAAGGTCATTGTTCCCGATATGCGATCCGTGAGCGCGAAAATTTCCGGCTGTTTTGAGTCCGGGCCGTTTCCAATGACATATTTGGTTTCCGCAATTCTTATTCCATATCGTTCCGCCATTTTTTGAAATGCCGTTGCATTTTCAATCAACCGCTCCACCCTTTTCTTGTTTGCGATTTCCTCCTTTTTTTCCGAATCGCCGTTCTCATATTCGGGCGATTGCGCCAATTCACCATATATCTGTTTTTCTAATTCCTTCGGAGTACGGCACTTGCGCACGATAAGTTCGGGGTGCTCGGATGAATCATAAAAAATGGAATTTTCGCCCGTAATGGAAAGAGATTTTACGAATCCGTCAAAAGGAATGTTATTATCAAACATTTTATTTTTTATTTCTTCTCTTAACCTTTGGCTGTTTTTTTCTGTCGGAATCGACGTTTTGGCTATGATTTGCGAAAGAACCGCGCGCGCTTTTTCTAATTTTTTCTTTTCGCCCGCAAGTTTTGTCTCAACCCCCGTCATTTCTCCGAAAAGCCGATGTGCTTCTTTCCAAAAAAAGGATTCTTTTTTGTCCGGTGCCATGTTTTCTAAGTTTGTCATAATCGGACCCACATCAACAACATAGGCTTGCGCTTCTTTCTCGTTCGGCGCGGTGCCGTACAGTATCTGCTTATTGCTGTAATCTCCCCAATAATATCCGTTTTCTTTATACGAATCGCGGAGACTTGAAAACATTCCAGAAAATATCATATCCAGCTTTTCTGCCGCGGTTTCGTCAATATCGCGCATTTCTTCAATATTTTCCCCATCAATACGCTCGGTCGCGGACATAAGCATTGGCTTCTCATCTTTCGGAATATTTGTCTTGTATTTCGGATCACTTCCGAAAAAATAACCCGTCTTTGCTGTTTTTATGCCGTATCGTTCAGTAAAATTTTGAAATATTTTTACTTGTTTCCGCCAATGTTCAACATCTTTTTTTGCGGTCAATTTTCCATTCTCTTTTTTTATCGCAAGCGCTTTAATTGTTCGCACAATCGCATCGGGATATTTCGGCAAGCTGAAAAATTCCGAAGCGCCTCCTATCATATCCGAATATTCCCATTTTTTAAATGGCGCCTTATCCGGTTTTTGTTCGTATTTTTCAAATGAGTCGATATGAGTTCTTTTATGTGTTTGGGATTTCCATTTTTGCTTTTTCAAGCGCTTCCCGCGCCCTTGTAAATGTAAAACCTTTTTCGTTCACCTTTCTTTCCATATCGCTCATCTCCGTCCGCAACCAATTCATTTTTCTCCAAAAGAGCTCCTTCTTTCCTTTTACCTTAAGTTCTTTTTGCAATTCTTGATTATCCCATTTGACAATATTCGGGTCAACATCCACCAAATAAATATCGGGTTTTTCATCTCTCTGCGCTTTCCCGAACACAAATTGCTCGTTCTTCGGATCAAACCAAAAGTAGAAATTTTTCAAATATGACTCCGTAAAACAAGCAATGAGCTTTGCATACAGGTCGTCAACTTTTTCCGCCGTTTCTTTATCCAAAACAGCCATTTTCTCCAAGTTCTCGCCTTCTATGCGCTCGGTTACTCCAAAAATCGCCGGTCTGTTTTCTTCCGGATCTGTTCCGATGACATAATCGGTTTTTGCCATGCGAATGCCGTATTCCCCGACAATTTTCTTGAATTCGTTTACTTGCTCTTGGAGATATTCCGCTCTTTCATGAATATCCATTTTCTCCGATCCTTCGCCGTGCACATTCACAAAAGATTTTCGGATAACCGTATCTTCGTCGGGAATGTGATAGAATTTTGATTTGTTTCCTTTGAAGTCCGACCCCTCTCTCAATACCGCAAATGGATAATCCGGTTTTTCCGCGAAGTTTCTCTTATTGTTTGTTTTGTCGTTTTCCATATGCGTCTATTGTAGCAAAAAAAGCGCCCCGATGTAAATCGGGACGCTTTTGAAATATTTTATGAATCGGCATGATGCTTGCGTCGATTCTTTATGATTTCAGGCATTTTTCTTTTCAGGCGTTCAATCTTTTTTCGCGTTTTAAAAAATACGGTGGTGTTTTCCGTTACTTTCTTTTCCAAATCATTGAGTTCGCGCGCAATCTGCAATATACGGACCAAAAACCATGTTTCTCTTTTTAATCCGAATCGCCGTTCAAGTTCGCCGTCATTCCATTTGAACACATTCGGGTCAACATCCACCAGATATATATCCGGTTTTTTATCTCCACGCGCTTTTCCGAACATGAATTGTTCGTTCGTCGGGTCAAACCAGAAATAGCCGTTTTTGAAATATGAGACGACGAAATCGGCGATGATTTTTTCATAAAGATTGTCAATCTTATCGGCCGTTTCCTTGCTCAGAAAATGCAGATTCTCCAAACTTTCTCCGTTTATCACTTCGGTCACGCAATAAATGGAAGGATTTCCCAGCACTGAATCGGCGCCGATAACGTAGTCGGTCTTTGCCGCGCGGACCGGGTATTTTTCAATAATCTTTTTAAATTCGTCTATTTTGCCTTTGAGGTATTCCGCTTGGGCTTTCGTACTCAATGCTTGCGACGTTTCTCCGACGGCGCGAATAAAAGAATTTCGCACGATGATATTGGGCATGCCGGGAACGCGAAAGAACTTGGATTTGTTTCCCGCGATATCCGTTTCTCGCAATGCAACAAAAGGATATCCTTCTTTTTTCGTTTCTTTTCCGCCGTTATCAGGTTCAAAATTTTTCATACGCAAACGCATTTTCAAAGATA